>NZ_LFJB01000112.1:0-19629 GCF_006658625.1 Bradyrhizobium sp. UNPF46 | reverse complement strand
AAAGTGCGAAGCGGTTTTCCGGAAAGATCATGCGCAAACAACAACCTAAAGCGCGATGACGATTCATCCAAATCTCATCGCGCTTTGGTCCCGCAGTTGCTCGGGATAGTGTTCCATGGCTGCCGCGCGCACACGCGAAGCCCAGCGGCGGCGGGCCTTGATCATTCGCCTTTCGCGAGCGGGTGGACGGTATTCCCGCCAAACCGCAGCGATGGCCTCGAGGAGCAGCGGTGGCCTCGAGGATATGTCGCATCATCAATGGGTCCTGAAATACAGTGTCGCTATCAGCGCGAAAAGCCCGATCCAGACAATCGCCCCCAATTCCAAGGCTTCCGCCACGGTAACGCTCAGCGGAGCTGTGCGCCGCAAGCCGATCCATAGCAAAACCGCAGCAAACGGCAGGACAATCAGGGCGAAACCTTGGATCATGAGCGCAATCTAGTCCACCACAAAGACCCGGCGCAAGTCGAGGTAGCGATCGTGGCGCGGTCGATCAGCACCTCGGCGATCGGACCGAGCAGGCTCTCCTGCACCGCGCGGCGATCGGCCGAGCGTCGCGGCGAGCCGCTGCAATTCTGCGAGAGGCTGTTGGCGTGTCGGAAATCGCCCTTGAGGCTCGGCGTGCAATTCGTCCTCGACGACAAACATTCCCTCGCTTCGCTCTACCGAATTCGGTGTGATGCCTTGCCGAGTTCTGCTGACTTGCCGAGTGTGCCGACTTGCCGAGTGTGCCGACTTGCCGAGCCGTAGCTCGCGAAGCGAACGAAGGCTGGTGGGCGGTCACGGATTCGAACCGCGGACCCTCTCGGTGTAAACGAGATGCTCTAACCAGCTGAGCTAACCGCCCCTCGCCGCCTCTTTATCCCTACCCGCCCTTGCTGGGCAAGCCCGACCTCAATCCTGCGGGCGGCCCGGCAGCAGCGGCACCGCGTCGATCCAGACCGCCGCGGACTGGCACCAGATCTGCCTGACAGGGCGCAATTTGTCGCGCTGGCGGATCGAGCCCCAGCGGATGCCCCAATCGTCGGCCTGGTCGCCCTCGCCGCTGGTGAACAGCGGGGAACCGCAATCGGTGCAGAAGTGCTGGAAGCGCATCCGGCCGTTGTCGCCGCGCTTGCCGTAGACCTTGGGCGTGCCGGCGGTGAGGCGGACGTCGGCCCCGGAACAGACAGCCGTCACACGGAACGGCGAGCCGGTCAGGGTCTGACAGTCGGTGCAGTGACACACCGAGACCGCCTCCGGGTCGATCTCGGCCGCGTAGCTGATCTTGCCGCAATGGCATTGCCCGTCGATCTGCATCGCCTGGTCCCCTCCCGAAAACAAAAACGGCGCCCGAAGGCGCCGTTTTATCATCTTTCGCTCGAGATCAGTGAGCGGTCAGGCCGCCGGCGGCTTCGTCGCCATCGGGCTTCACCGTCACCTTGGTGTCCTCTTCCCAGACGATCGGCGTCGGCTTCTTCACCAGCGCCTTGGCGATGACGTCGTCGAGACGGGAGACCGGGATGATCTCCATGCCGCCCTTGATCGCATCGGAAATCTCCGTGAGATCCTTGGCGTTGTCCTCGGGGATCAGCACCGTCTTGATGCCGCCGCGGGCCGCAGCCAGCAGCTTCTCCTTCAGGCCGCCGATCGGCAGCACGCGGCCACGCAGCGTGATCTCGCCGGTCATCGCGACATCGTGGCGAACCGGGATGCCGGTCATGACCGAGATGATCGCGGTGGCCATCGCAACGCCCGCGGACGGACCGTCCTTCGGCGTCGCGCCTTCGGGCACGTGGACGTGGATGTCGCGGCGGTCGAACATCGGCGGCTCGATGCCGTAGTTGATCGCGCGCGAGCGGACATAGGACGCCGCCGCGGAGATCGACTCCTTCATCACGTCACGCAAATTGCCCGTGACCGTCATCTTGCCCTTGCCGGGCATCATGACGCCTTCGATGGTCAGCAGTTCGCCGCCGACATCGGTCCAGGCAAGGCCGGTGACGATGCCGACCTGCGGCTCGCTCTCGATCTCGCCGAAGCGGTACTTCGGCACGCCGAGCAGCTCTTCCAGAGTCTTCTCGGTGACCTTGACCGACTTCTTCTTGGAGATCATCAGCTCCTTCACCGCCTTGCGGGCGAGTGTGGAGAGCTCACGCTCCAGGTTACGCACGCCCGCTTCGCGGGTGTAGCGGCGGATCAGAAGCAGCAGCGCGTCGTCGTCGATCGAGAACTCCTTGGAGTCCAGGCCGTGCTTGGACACCGCGTTCGGGATCAGATGCTTGCGCGCGATCTCGACCTTCTCGTTCTCGGTGTAGCCCGCGATCCGGATGATCTCCATGCGGTCCATCAGCGGTCCGGGAATATTGAGCGTATTCGCGGTGGTGATGAACATCACGTTGGACAGATCGTAGTCGACCTCGAGATAGTGGTCGTTGAACGTTCCGTTCTGCTCGGGATCGAGAACCTCGAGCAGAGCCGACGACGGATCGCCGCGGAAATCGGCGCCCATCTTGTCGATCTCGTCCAGCAGGAACAGCGGATTGGACGATTTCGCCTTGCGCATCGACTGGATGATCTTGCCGGGCATCGAGCCGATATAGGTGCGGCGGTGACCGCGGATCTCGGCCTCGTCGCGCACGCCGCCGAGCGAGACGCGCACGAACTCGCGCCCCGTCGCCTTCGCGATGGACTTGCCGAGCGAGGTCTTGCCGACGCCGGGAGGCCCGACGAGGCACAGGATCGGGCCCGTCAGCTTGTTGGCGCGCGACTGCACCGCCAGATACTCGACGATGCGTTCCTTGACCTTCTCCAGCCCGTAGTGATCGGAATCCAGGATGGCCTGCGCCTGCTCCAGGTCCTTCTTCACCTTGGACTTCTTGTTCCACGGGATCGACAGCAGCCAATCCAGATAGTTGCGCACGACGGTCGCTTCCGCGGACATCGGCGACATCTGGCGCAGCTTCTTCAATTCATGCTGCGCCTTTTCGCGCGCTTCCTTGGAGAGCTTGGTCTTGGAGATCTTCTCTTCGAGATCGGCGAGCTCGTCGCGACCGTCGTCGTCGCCGAGTTCCTTCTGGATCGCCTTCATCTGCTCGTTGAGATAATACTCGCGCTGGGTCTTCTCCATCTGGCGCTTGACGCGCGAGCGGATGCGCTTCTCGACCTGCAGCACCGAGATCTCGCTCTCCATCAGGCCCAGCACCTTCTCGAGGCGCGTGGTGACGGACAGCGTCTCCAGGATGCCCTGGCGGTCCGCGATCTTGACCGCGAGATGCGAGGCGACGGTGTCGGCGAGCTTGGCGAAGTCGGTGATCGCCTGCACGACGCCGACGACCTCGGCCGAGATCTTCTTGTTGAGCTTCACATAGCTCTCGAAGTCGGACACGACCGAGCGCGCCAGCGCTTCCGCCTCGACCGACTTCGCATCGGTGTCGGCGAGCGCAATTGCGGTTGCTTCGTAATAGTCGGCGCGATCGGTGTACTTCTGCACGCGCGCACGCTCGAGCCCCTCGACCAGCACCTTCACGGTGCCATCGGGAAGCTTCAAGAGCTGGAGCACGCTGGCGAGCGTACCGGTCTCGTAAATGGCATCGGGCGCCGGATCGTCATCGGACGCATTCTTCTGCGTCGCGAGCATGATCAGCGCGTCGTTCTTCATCACCTCTTCAAGCGCGCGGATCGACTTCTCGCGGCCGACGAAGAGCGGAACGATCATGTGCGGGAAGACGACGATGTCGCGCAATGGCAGCACGGGATAGGCGTGCGTTTCGCCATGGACGATGGTTGGCCGCGGTTTTGGATTAGTCATGGCCTTTTCCTTTTGGTTTGCCCCCTTGCACGCAGCCCGCCGTCTTCATGCGCAACCGCCACAAGGTGCCGAGGTGATCCACAAACCGGCCTACCAGTCGAAGGTTGGACCGGCCTTGCCGGATCGGAACTGAGGCGAATCTTGAAGAGAATTTTCGCTCGCCGCCGACATTAGGTGGCTATCGACCGGGGGGGTGTCAAGTCATTGAAAAACGCGCGCCATCAGGCGCTTACGCAACGCGGTAAGCGACGCAACACCGGCTGCGGAGATACTCGTCCGCAGCCCCACTTGAAGGTACAATTGGAGCGTTCCAGCGCCGCCAGATCAGGCGCTGGCGTTCTCGACGGCGCGATCGGTCCGATCGGCGTAGATGTAGAGCGGACGGGCCGTGCCTTCCACGACTTCGCGGGAAATCACGACTTCTTCCACACCTTCCAGGCCCGGCAGGTCGAACATGGTCTCGAGCAGGATCGCTTCGAGGATCGAACGCAGGCCTCGCGCGCCGGTCTTGCGCTCGATCGCCTTGCGGGCGACCGCGCCAAGCGCCTCGTCGGCGAAGGTCAGCTCGATGTTCTCCATCTCGAACAGCCGCTGGTACTGTTTCACCAGCGCGTTCTTCGGCTCTGTCAGGATCTTCTTCAGCGAGGTCTCGTCCAGATCCTCGAGCGTCGCCACGACGGGCAGACGACCGACGAATTCTGGGATGAGGCCGTACTTCAGGAGGTCCTCAGGCTCGACGTGACGGAAGATCTCGCCGGTCCGGCGGTCTTCGGGCGCCATCACCTGGGCCGCGAAACCGATCGAGGTCGACCGGCCGCGCGCCGAGATGATCTTCTCGAGGCCGGCGAACGCACCGCCGCAGATGAACAGGATGTTGGTGGTGTCCACCTGCAGGAATTCCTGCTGCGGATGCTTGCGGCCGCCCTGCGGCGGGACCGAAGCCACCGTGCCTTCCATGATCTTGAGCAGCGCCTGCTGCACGCCCTCACCCGACACGTCGCGCGTGATCGAGGGATTGTCGGACTTGCGGCTGATCTTGTCGATTTCGTCGATGTAGACGATGCCGCGCTGGGCGCGCTCGACGTTGTAGTCGGCGGCCTGGAGCAGCTTCAGGATGATGTTCTCGACGTCCTCGCCGACATAGCCGGCCTCGGTCAGCGTCGTCGCGTCCGCCATCGTGAACGGCACGTCCAGGATGCGGGCGAGCGTCTGCGCGAGCAGCGTCTTGCCCGAACCGGTCGGACCGATCAGCAGGATGTTCGACTTCGCGAGCTCGACGTCGTTGTGCTTGGTCTGGTGGTTGAGGCGCTTGTAGTGGTTGTGCACCGCGACCGAGAGGACCTTCTTCGCATGGCTCTGGCCGATGACGTAATCGTCCAGGACCTTGCAGATTTCCTTCGGCGTCGGAATGCCGTCGCGCGACTTGACCAGCGAGGATTTGTTCTCCTCGCGGATGATGTCCATGCAGAGCTCGACGCACTCGTCGCAGATGAAGACCGTGGGACCCGCGATCAGTTTGCGGACTTCGTGCTGGCTCTTGCCGCAGAACGAGCAATATAGCGTGTTCTTGGAGTCGCTCGTGCCGACCTTACTCATTCATGTCTCCGTCCGCGGTTCGATCCCGTTCCGCTCGATCGCTCCATTCCGGCACGATGGCCGGCATGAAGCTTAAGTAGAGCAAATTCCGTACCAAAAAAGACCCTACGCATTACATCCCGTGCGAATCACGGTCGCTCGATTCTCCGCGATCATAGCCGATCATTCGTAGCCAACCATGCTGTCACCCGACTATCAAGAATTCGCTAATCGGGGGTCGCCGGCTACCCGTGACAATACCGTGATTTCCGGCCTTGGCACGGGCGAAGTGACCGAAATCACCCCGCCGTTGCTGGATTGCCACGAAAAACAAGCACGAAAGCGGAACTTTCTGCCTGTCGCAGGGCGCAAAACTGCGTTTTGCAAGGCGTACACGCGTCCATAGCGTGAACGCCACCTGATTAAGTCACCGGCGGTCCCAAGGGCTTGCCGAGGGATCGCCGCCACCCCAGTAGTGTTACTGGGTCTTCGCCGCTGCCGGCTCCTCAGCGCGCTTGTCGATAACCTTGTCGACCAGGCCGAACTCCTTGGCGTCGTTCGCGGTCAGGAACTTGTCGCGTTCCAGCGCGTCCTCGATCGACTTGTAGGTCTGGCCGGTGTGCTTGACGTAGATCTCGTTGAGCCGCTTCTTCAGGTTCAGGATTTCCTGGGCGTGCAGCATGATGTCGGTGGCCTGGCCCTGGAAGCCGCCGGAGGGCTGATGCACCATGATGCGCGCGTTCGGCAGCGAGAAGCGCATGTCCTTCTCGCCGGCGGCCAGCAGCAGCGAACCCATCGAGGCAGCCTGGCCCGTGCACAGCGTCGAGACCGGCGGGCGGATGAACTGCATCGTGTCGTAGATCGCGAGGCCCGAGGTCACCACGCCGCCCGGCGAGTTGATGTACATCGAGATTTCCTTCTTCGGATTCTCGGCCTCGAGGAACAAAAGCTGTGCGACGACCAGTGTCGACATGCCGTCCTCGACCGGTCCGGTCAGGAAGATGATGCGCTCCTTCAAGAGGCGCGAGAAGATGTCGTAGGCGCGCTCGCCACGGTTGGTCTGCTCGACCACCATGGGCACGAGGTTCATGTAGGTTTCAACCGGATCGCGCATGAGTCACCTAGGTTTTTCGGACGTGGACATCGCCTGTCGTGGCTGCCAGTTGGGCTGGATTTGCCGGAAGGCCGACGGACGTCCCGTGATGCAGGACTTGTTGGTGTAGAGCACTTTTAGCGGAAGACTTTTAGGCGGAAGACTCGGGTACAGGGCGTACCGACAGATATAGCCCAATTCGCTTCTGACAAGTGCGGAGCGAATTAAGGCTTAATCCGTCGGGCAGTTGAAGCTGATTCGCACAAAGAGGCCCAGCCGGCCATCTGGCTAGCTGGGCCCCTTCGCCGATCATCCTTAATAGATGCCTGCCTCAAACCCTTCAGGCTGCGGTCTTTTCCGCCTCGTCGTCTTTGTAGAGATCCTCGCGCGAAACCTTCTTCTCGGTCACGTTGGCGAGCTCGAGGATGAAGTCGACGACCTTGTCCTCATAGATCGGTGCGCGAAGCTGGGCCAACGCCTGGGCGTTGCTGCGGTAATAGTCCCAGACCTCCTTCTCGCGGCCGGGCATCGAGCGCGCGCGCTCGATCACGGCGCGGCCGACCTCGTCGTCGGTCACGGTGATCTTGTTCTTCTCGCCGATCTCGGAGAGCACGAGGCCGAGCCGCACGCGGCGGTCGGCGATCTTGCGGTACTCTTCCTTGGCCTTGTCCTCGGTGGTGTCCTCGTCGGCGAAGGTCTTGCCGGCCGAGGCCATCTCGGCGTTGACCGAGTTCCACATCAGATTGAACTCTTCGTCGACCAGCGAGGGCGGCGCCTCGAAGCGATGCGCCTCGTCGAGGCGGTCGAGCAGCGCGCGCTTGACGCGCTGGCGCGTCGCGCCCGCGAACTCGGCAACCAGACGCTCGCGCGCGGCTTCCTTCAGCTTGTCCAGCGATTCGAGGCCGAGGCTCTTGGCGAACTCGTCGTCGATCGCAACGTCCTGCGGCGCCTCGATCGTGGTCGCGGTGGTCTCGAACTCGGCCGGCTGGCCGGCGAGCTTCTCGTTCATGTAGTTCTTCGGGAACGACACTTTCAGCGTGCGGGTCTCGCCGGCACCGATGCCGATCAGCTGCTCCTCGAAGCCCGGGATGAAGGTGTTGGAGCCGATCACGACCTGGATGCCTTCACCGGTGCCGCCCTCGAAGACTTCGCCGTTGATGCTGCCCTTGAAGTTGATGGTGACGCGGTCGCCGGATTCGGCCTTGGCGCCCTCGGCCTTCGCGGCATAGCCGCGGTTGCTGTCGGCGATACGCTTGATCGCCTCGTCGACGTCGGCGTCGCTGACGTCGGCGACGGGCTTCTCGACCTGGAAGGTCTTGAAGTCGGCGAGCGCGATCGCCGGCACCACCTCGATCGCGACCGTGTAGGTCAGATCGGTCTTGCCGCTCAGCAGCTCCTCGACCTCGGCCTGCTCGCTCGGCATGGTGATCTTCGGCTCGGTCGCAAGGCGGAAGCCGCGCTCGGAGAACAGCTGCGTGTTGGTGTCGCGGATGGTCTGGTCGATGGTCTCGGCCATCACCGAGCGGCCGTAGACCTTCTTCAGGTGAGCGACCGGCACCTTGCCGGGGCGGAAGCCGTTGATGCGGACCTTGTCCTTGAGGTCAACGAGCTTGGCACCGGCCTTGGCGTCGAGATCAGACGCGGGAACGCTGATCTTGAACTCGTGCTTCAAACCTTCCGAGAGGGTCTCTGTGACCTGCATGGCGTCCAATCTTCTTCTCGTTCGGCCCCGGCGCGCATGCGTCGGGACGCTGTCATTAATCGATCCGGCGCGAGGCAATCGCCTCACCGCCGGTGCTTCATCGGACCGGCCCCCAGCGGACAAACATCCGCGCGAAAGCAGGTCTCGTAATCCGTGCAAACGCGATAAGCGCTTGGTGCGGGCGGAGGGACTCGAACCCCCACAACTTTCGTCACTGGAACCTAAATCCAGCGCGTCTACCAGTTCCGCCACGCCCGCGTGAATTTGCATCAAGACCGGCCGCGATGCCGCGGGCGGCCGGGCTTATAGCATGCGCCTGACTGTTCGCAGCAAAAAAATGGCCTGATGGAGGCAGGCTTCAAGTAGGCACGACGGCTGGACTTATCCAGCGCGGCATGGTCCGGATCGGGGCCATGAAACCGCGGATCCTGGACCCCAATCGGCGCGACGTTTTGGCCGGGCTTGGCGCCTCCCTTGGCGCCTCCCTCGGCGCTTCCGCGGCCGGGCTGATGGCGGGCGGCGCAACCCCGCCCGTGTCCGCCCAGATTGCCCTTCAGGCCAGGTCGTCAACCCTCATTCTCCGGCCCGGGCAGCCAGCTACACCAATCTGGGAGCTGGCCGCCGTAAGCCACCTCAGGAACGTCCGTCTCAAGCGCGGCGACCGCTGCGAGCTGGTGTTTCGGAACGACCTTCCTGTCCCGCTTGCGCCAGTCTGGTACGGCCTGAACGGCGGGGCCGCGACCGACCCGTTGCGAGGGCGCGCGCCTGCCCTGCCAAATGCGGTCGAAACATCAATCATTTCAATATCCAATGCGGGAACCTTGCTGACCGACTTTCGCCTGTTCGAGGACGGAATGAAGCATCCCGCGCGCCCGCTTCCGGTCATCGCAGCCGAGACCAGCCCTGAAGTCGTCGACCGTGATGAGGTGCTGCTGATCGAGGAATGGCGCCTGCGTCCGGACGGAACGGCGCTTCCCCCGGGGCAGGACCCGAAGGGCTCGGCGCCGCTCTATACGATCAACGGGCAGACTTCATTCGAACTCTCAGCCTTGCGCCATCAGCGGCTGCGGCTGCGCTTCATCAACGGCTCCCAACGCACTGTTCTCGCAATCAAATTGGAAGGCTACGATGTCCGTGTGATGGCCCTCGACGGCCAGCCCGCCGAGCCGTTCCCGGCGCGGAACGGCGCCCTGGTACTCGCCCCGGGCGGACGCGCTGATGCGTTTGTCGATGCGGCCACATCGGCCTCATTTCTCCTGCACGACGGCAAGGAGGCGCGTCCGATCGGAAGCCTCAACATATCGGACCAGATGGAGCGGCGCACACCGCTGGCGCCGCCACAGCCCCTCCCGTCCAACGGCTTGCCCGAGACGCTCGACCTCCGCGGCGCCCTGCGGTTCGATGTCGCGCTCGGCGCGCCCGACGCCGGCTGGACCCGGCCGGCAGGCTTCTCCACCGCTTCCGCCCCCGCCTTCCGCACCAAGGCCGGCCGCACCGTCGTGCTGACACTGAAGAGCCCTGGCCCGATCACGACCGTATTCCATCTGCACGGCCACTCTTTCCGCCTGCTCGACAAGCTCGACGACGGCTGGAAGCCCTACTGGCTCGACACGCTGGCGGTCGAGCCCGGCCAGACCCAGCGCATCGCCTTCGCCGCGACCTCCCCCGGACGCTGGCTGATCGAGTCGGTTGCAACGGACTGGGCCGCGCCGCGGCTGGTGCGCTGGTACGCGGTGGAGTGAGCCTCAGCTAGCGCGTCCAGACGTAGTGCGCGTCGGGCTCCTTCTCCTCGTTTCGCGCCCCGTCAGTCTGCTCGACCAGCGCGAAGCCGCGCGCCTCGTAGAAGCGGCGCGCCCGCGTGTTGCGCTGGAAGGTCCAGAGCTCCAACCGATCACAGACCTGCTTGGCAACATCGAGGAGCTCGGTGCCGACACCGCGGCCCTGGACCACCGGAAGCACGTAGAGCTGCTCGACCCAGCCCTCACGGAACGCAATGATCCCGCTCAGCACCTCGTCGTCGAAACATCCCCACACGCGGCACGTCGGAAAGACACGCTCGCGATAGAACCAGAGGTCCTCGTCCAGCGTGTGCAGGCCGACCAGCCACGGCATCGCCTGGTCGAACGCAACTCGATGGACTTGCGCGGCCGCGCCCATGTCGGCGAGCGCGAGCTGTCTGAGCACTAGTACTCGACCCCGAACGCATCATAGATCCGCCGGTGCACGGCCGGCAGCGTCTCGGTGAGATCCTCCGCGATCAGTCCCGGCCCGGCTTCGCGTCCCGCCTCGCCGTGCATCCAGACGCCGATACTGGCGGCTTCGAACGCCGGCACGCCCTGCGCCAGCAGCCCCGCGATGATGCCGGACAGCACGTCGCCGGCGCCGGCGGTGGCGAGCCAGGGCGGCGCGTTGGCGGCGATGGTGGCGCGGCCGTCGGGGGCGGCGATCGTGGTGTCGGGTCCCTTCAGGAGCACGACGGCGCCGGAGCGCTCGGCGGCGGCGCGCACGCGCTCCAGCTTGGAGCGACCGGGAAATTTGTTGCTGAGGTCGGAGAACAGGCGCGGAAACTCGCCTTCGTGCGGCGTCAGCACCACCGCATTGTGCTGCGACGACTTGATCTGTTCGAACAGCCGCTCCGGCTTTGCGGCAAAGCTCGTCAACGCATCGGCATCGAGCACCAGATGCCGCTGCGCCGTGAGCGCGGTGTGGACGAGGTCGCAGGTGCGCTCACCGATTCCCGCGCCGGGGCCGATGATGCAGGTGTTGTAGCGCTTGTCGCCGAGCAGCTCGCCGAACTCGATCGCGGTATCGACGGGGCGAACCATCACGGCCGTGAGCGCGGCCGCGTTGATCGCGAGCGCATCGCGCGGGCTCGCCAGCGTGACGAGGCCCGCCCCTGCCCGCAGCGCCCCGCGCGCGGCGAGCCGGGCGGCGCCGGTCGCCGCCGCGTCGCCGGAGACCGCCAGCACATGCCCGCGCGCGTATTTGTGGCCGTCCATGCCCGGCACCGGAAAGGCGCTGCCCCAGGCATCCGGATCGTTCTCGAAAGTCTGCGGAGCGATCTCGTCCAGCACCTGCGGCTCGATGCCGATGTCGGCGACGCGCACCCGGCCGCAATGCTTCCGGCCGGGCAGCAAGAGATGCGCCGGTTTCTTGCGGAAGAAGGTGACGGTCTCGGTGGCGTTCACCGCCGCGCCCATCACCGCCGCGCTGGTGCCGTTGATGCCGCTCGGCAGGTCGACCGCGAGCACCACGGCGCCGTTGGCGTTGATCGCCTCGATCATCGCGCGCGCCTCGCCGTCGACGGGACGGCTGAGGCCGGCGCCGAACAGCGCATCGATGATCAGCGCGGGCCGTCCGATCGCCTGCGGATTGAAAGGAAGCACCGGGTGCTTCCAGCCGCGCGCGGCGGAGGCCGCGTCGCCCTGGAGCTGGTCGCGCTCGCACATCAGGATCACCGAAACCTCGCGTCCCTGTGCGGCGAGCTCGGCGGCTGCGACGAAACCGTCACCGCCATTGTTGCCGGGGCCGGCCACGATCAGGATCGGCCCCTCCTCGACCAGCGCGTGGGCGGCCTCGGCGACCGCCTGGCCGGCGCTCAGCATCAGCTTGAAACCGGGCGTGCCGGCCGCGATGGTGAGCTGGTCTGCGCGCTGCATTTCAGCGGTGGTCAGAACTTCCATGCCACTTCCCTGGTCCAAACGCCTTTTCAACAGGCACGTTCCGTGCCGTCCCACCCTGGGGAACGCTGATCTGCACACATATTGAACCGTTTGCCTATTTCGTAGTCTTCGGTATCTTGTGCAGGTCGGCGCCACCCCTCGGAGATGCTCGTTAAAAGGCTGATAACGCTCCAACAATCAGGGCAATTGCAACTTGGCATAGACCCTGCTTTCGAGGAAGTCGCTTCGGTTCGTCGTGCTCACTGGCATATATCAGGGTGTGGCCGGCCGTTGTTGCCGGACTGGTCAGGGTTTCAGGCATAGCGAAGACAAGATCGTGCGTTAAGAAGAGCGCATCCTGACGAAGACGTTGCTATTTGTTCGAAAGGCCGGGAGGCGCGCAGTGAAGAAGATCGAAGCCATCATCAAGCCATTCAAGCTCGACGAGGTGAAGGAAGCGCTTCAGGAGGTCGGCCTTCAGGGCATCACCGTGACCGAAGCCAAGGGCTTTGGCCGGCAGAAGGGGCACGCCGAGCTCTACCGCGGCGCCGAATACATCGTCGACTTCCTGCCCAAGGTGAAGATCGAGATCGTGATCGGCGACGATCTGGTCGAGCGCGCCATCGACGCCATCCGCCGCGCCGCGCAGACCGGGCGCATCGGCGACGGTAAGATCTTCGTCTCCAACATCGAAGAGGCGATCCGCATCCGAACCGGCGAATCCGGG
Organism: Bradyrhizobium sp. UNPF46; assembly: GCF_006658625.1. Taxonomy (NCBI): domain Bacteria; kingdom Pseudomonadati; phylum Pseudomonadota; class Alphaproteobacteria; order Hyphomicrobiales; family Nitrobacteraceae; genus Bradyrhizobium; species Bradyrhizobium sp. UNPF46. The sequence continues at coordinate 7,080 of NZ_LFJB01000112.1, read as the reverse complement.
CTGGACGCTATCTGAGCCGGGTGCTATCCCGAATTTTGCGACACTCCGACTGGAAATAAGGCTGCTTCGGCGGCCTGAATTCGTTTGTGCGGTCGCGCAAAACTCGCCCGAGCGAGAATAATTTTGCTCATCTGGAAACCGACCCGCAGAGCCAAAAGGGGTATGCATGAAGACCGCCAAAGACGTCCTGAAATCGATCAAGGACAACGACGTGAAGTACGTCGACCTGCGCTTCACCGATCCGCGTGGCAAGTGGCAGCATGTGACGTTCGACGTCAGCATGATCGATGAAGACATCTTCGCCGAAGGCACGATGTTCGACGGCTCCTCGATCGCCGGCTGGAAGGCGATCAACGAGTCCGACATGTGCCTGATGCCCGATCCGGTCACCGCGACGATCGACCCGTTCTTCGCCGAGACCACCATGGTCATCACCTGCGACGTGCTCGAGCCGACCACCGGCGAGCCCTACAACCGCGACCCCCGCGGCATCGCCAAGAAGGCCGAGGCCATGGTGAAGTCGATGGGCGTGGGCGACAGCGTGTTCGTCGGCCCCGAGGCCGAGTTCTTCGTGTTCGACGACGTGCGCTATTCGGCCGAACCTTACAAGACCGGTTTCCGGCTCGACTCCTCGGAGCTGCCGACCAATTCCGACACCGAATATGAAGGCGGCAATCTCGGCCACCGCATCCGCACCAAGGGCGGCTACTTCCCCGTTCCGCCGCAGGACTCGGTGCAGGACATGCGCTCCGAAATGCTGGGTGCCATGGCCAAGATGGGCGTCAAGGTCGAGAAGCACCACCACGAGGTCGCCTCCGCCCAGCACGAGCTCGGCATGAAGTTCGACACGCTGACGCTGATGGCCGACCACATGCAGATCTACAAGTACTGCATCCACCAGGTCGCCCACATCTACGGCAAGACCGCCACCTTCATGCCGAAGCCGATCTTCGGCGACAACGGCTCGGGCATGCACGTGCACCAGTCGATCTGGAAGGACGGCAAGCCGGTGTTCGCCGGCAACAAATACGCCGACCTCTCGGAGACCTGCCTGCACTACATCGGCGGCATCATCAAGCACGCCAAGGCGATCAACGCCTTCACCAACCCGTCGACCAACTCCTACAAGCGTCTGGTCCCGGGCTATGAAGCCCCCGTGCTGCTCGCCTACTCCGCGCGCAACCGCTCGGCCTCCTGCCGCATCCCCTACACCGCTTCGCCGAAGGCCAAGCGCGTCGAGGTGCGCTTCCCCGATCCGATGGCCAATCCCTATCTCGGCTTCGCCGCGATGCTGATGGCCGGCCTCGACGGCATCAAGAACAAGATCGATCCGGGTCCGGCGATGGACAAGGACCTCTACGATCTGCCGAAGGAAGAGCTGAAGCAGATCCCGACCGTCTGCGGCTCGCTCCGCGAGGCGCTGGAAAACCTCGACAAGGACCGCGGCTTCCTCAAGGCCGGCGGCGTGTTCGACGACGACTTCATCGACGCTTACATCGAGCTGAAGATGACCGAAGTCGCCCGCTTCGAGATGACCCCGCACCCGGTCGAGTTCGAGATGTACTATTCGGGCTAGGCCCGAACTCACGCGACAAAGCAAAAGGCGCTTCCGATGGAAGCGCCTTTTCGTTTTGTGGTCGCGGTGAGCTACGGCTTCGGCCGCGCGACCCGCAGCCCGTCCGCGCCGATCGCGCCGAACGTGCCGGCGATGATCTCGGCCGTCGGCTGCATGCCGCCGAGCGACCAGTGCGAGGGATCCTGCTCCTCGATCCTGACCCAGACGTTGCGGCGGAACTCCGCATTGCCCTGCCCTTCGACCTCGACCAGGAGATCGGTGACGCGCTCGAGCAGCGCCTTCTTCTGCGTGGCATCCAGGATGCCGCGGACGGTGGAAATGGTGACGTAAGGCATGTCTCTCTCCAATCATGTCGTGTGACGACGGTGAAAGATTGGACTGGACAAGCCCGAGACGGCAGTGGCGGATAAGACAGAGATCGGGCAATTTCCGCCATGCCGCCGCGGGGCCGATCGGATAGGATCGCGCACGTCCCGCCTGGAGGTCCCATGAAGCTTGCAATTCTGGCCGTGGAAGGCTGCATGCACTCGGCGATATCAGGCGTCGCCGACATCCTGTCGCTCGCCAACCACGTCATGCAGCAGAGCGGCGCCAAGCCCCGCTTCAGCTGGCAGACGCTCTCGCTCGACGGCAAGCCGGTGCGCGCCGGCGGCGGCCAGATGGTCGCGGTCGATGGCGCGGTCGGGCAACGCGCGCGCTTCGACGCCATCCTCGTCCCCGGCAACCTCGTCGATCACGTCACCGCGGAGCGCCTGCAACCGCAATATGCCCGCGCCGGCGCCTGGCTCCGGCAGCAGCACGCGAACGGCCGGCTGATCGGCGCGTTCTGCAGCGGCGTATTTCTGCTGGCCGGAGCCGGCCTGCTCGACAACCGCCGCGCCACCATCACCTGGTGGCTGCAAGGCGAGCTGCGGCAGCGCCACCCCACCATCGACCTCGCCGCCGACGCCGTCATCACGATTGCGGACCGCATCGTCTGTGCGGCCGGCCCGATGTCGTGGGTCGATCTCCTGCTCAGATTGATCGAGCTGGTCGATGGCAAGGACACCGCAAGATTATGCGCGGACTACGTCGTCATCGATACCGCGCAGCGCACCCAGTCGATCTTCATGCCGGTCGGCTATCTGCTCTCGCAGGATCCGCTGCTGACCAGGGCCGACCTGCTGGTTCGCCGCACCGGCAAGGCTCCGATGACGGTCAAGCGCCTCGCCGGTGCGCTCGGCCTCAGCGAGCGCACGCTGAACCGGAAGTTTCAGGAGCTCACGCACGAGCCGCCTCAGGCCTTCATCATGCGCCGCCGCGTCGAGCACGCCCGCACGCTGCTGGAGACGACGACGCAGCCGATCAAGGCCATCGCACGCACGAGCGGCTATGAGGACGAGAGCAGCTTCCGCAAGGCGTTCCGCAAGCTCACTCTGATGTCACCGCAGGCCTATCGCGCACGGCGGATGGAACGGACGGCGTGAGGCGCCTTCGAGCCGTTCGCTTTCGTTCCGCATCCGACTCCACTTCGTTCTCAAAGAACAAATCAGAGCCGGGAAAATCAGGGCGGACCAATTCCTACTGATTGGTTTATCTCGTCCGAAATCTGGAATGGGCCGCGACTGCGTGGCGCGTCGCGGACGATTTCGTGCACGGGCACGCAACTCATTTGTCCGGAAAATTCACGGCGATCTCGGTCACGACAGGCGCATACTTCACCAGCGCCGCGTTGTCGGAGGCGACCTTCACGCCGTCGCCGGACAGTGATCTCGGCGCGCCGGTCTTGCCGCCGAAGCGGATCGTAATCCGGCAGCCGCCCTGCAGCGGCCGGCTCAGCGTGCCGCCCTTCCAGTCGGTGACGAAGCCGCCATAGTCCCATTCGAAGCCGCTGACGAGGAACGGCTTGCCGTTGATCTTCTGCACGTCGGCAAGCGTGGATCCGATCGTGACGCCGGCAACGTTCCAGAGGCCGGTCTTGCCTGCGTCGCGCAAGGTCAGGCCGGAGACGCGCCCGGCCTTGTCGTCGGTGAAGGCGACCTCGATGCGGCGGTCCCTCGCCTTCGGGAACAGCACGACGCCCTTGTAGGTCTCGCCTTCGGCGCCCGGCAGGTTCTGCACCACGGCGTCCTTGCCGTAGCGCTGCTTGAGGCTTCGCTCGGTATCGTCGGGGGCAACGGGCGCAGCGCAGGTGATGGGCCCCTCCTGCGGCGGGGTGCTCTGCGCAAATGCGGAGGACGACACCAGGAGGCTGGCGGCGGCGATGATGATGATGCGCGTCATCTGGATGCAGTTCCGGATTGCGAAGACGAACGCGAAGCTACCGCGCGAGGATCATCCGGCACAACTCCAAAGCAGCGCCCGCGCGCAGGCAATTCTCAATTCTTCGGCTGGCCGAAATCGAGCACCGGCGGCGGCAGTTCGATGTCCGGAATCTCGATCTTGATCTTGTCCAGGTCCACCTTCCGGGGAGCGTCCAGCAGGCCGGTGACGGTGATCGGGAATGCGATGACGACCGCGACCATGATCGCCTGCAGGCCGATCCAGGGCATCGCACCCCAATAGATGTCCGAGCTCTTGACCTCCTTCGGCGCCACGCCACGCAGGTAGAACAGGGCGAAGCCGAACGGTGGATGAAGGAAAGAAGTCTGCATGTTGACGCAGAGCATGACGCCGAACCAGATCAGCGCGGCGTCGGCGCCGACGACGGGCGCGAGCAGCTTCTGCGCGATCGGCGCGATCATCGGGATGATGATGAAGGCGATCTCGAAGAAGTCGAGGAAGAACGCGATGAAGAAGATGAACAGGTTCATGAAGATCAGGAAGCCCCAGACGCCTCCCGGCAGCGATGTCAGCATGTGCTCCAGCCAGACACCGCCATTGCAGCCCAGGAAGACGATCGAGAAGCAGGTCGATCCGATCAGGATGAACGTCACCATGCAGGTGATGCGCATGGTGGTCTGGTAGCCTTGCTTGACCAGGTCGCGCAGGTCCGGAATCCTGACCGCCTCAAGGCAGACCCAGGCGACCGCGAGATAGGCGATCGCGAAGGCGATCTTGAACACCAGGTTGGGCGTGAAGTAGATGCCGATGATGGTGCCGACGCCCGCCGCCGCCACGCCGATGAGCAGGATCTTGTGCCCGGCCGAGCTGAAATCCTTGTGGTGGATGACGGCGAGGACGATCGCGCCGACAGCGCCCATCGCGCCGGCTTCGGTCGGGGTGGCAAGGCCCAGCATCATCGTGCCGAGCACCACGAAGATCAGGACGGCGGACGGAATGATGCCCAGAAGGCATTTGCGCCAGAGCGCCCAGCCCGTGAGCGTCCTCGCTTCCTTCGGCACCGCCGGAACGTGGCCCGGCTTGATCACGCTCAGAACAAACGTGTAGCCGGCGAACAGCGCGATCTGGAGGATCGAGGGGCCCCAGGCGCCCAGATACATGTCGCCAACCGACTTCCCGAGCTGGTCCGCGAGCACGATCAGAACCAGCGAGGGCGGCACCAGCTGGGTAATGGTGCCGGACGCCGCCAGCACGCCGGTGATGTAGCGCATGTTGTAGCCGTAACGGATCATCACCGGCATCGAGATCAACGCCATCGCGATCACCTGCGCCGCCACGGTGCCCGTGATGGCGCCGAGGATGAATCCGACGATGATCACGGAATAGCCGAGACCGCCGCGAATGGGGCCGAACAACTGCCCCATCGAGTCCAGCATGTCCTCCGCGAGGCCGCACCGTTCGAGGATCGAGCCCATGAAGGTGAAGAACGGAATGGCGAGCAGCAGCTCGTTCGCCAGCACGCTGCCGTAGATGCGCTCGGGGATCGCCTGCAGGAAGCTGAACCCGAAAAACCCTTCGTGGATTGCGAGAAAGCCGAACGAAAGGCCGAGGGCGGCGAGCGTGAAGGCGACCGGGTACCCGATCAGCATGGCCAGGACCAGCCCGCCGAACATCAGCGGGGGCATCATCTCAATCGTGATCATTGGGTCGGCCGCTCGTATTTCGCGTCGATGGTGACTTCGCCGCGCAGCGCCGCCGCTCGTTTGATGGCTTCGGAAACGCCTTGCAACGCCACCATGAAGAAGCCCGCAGGCAGCACGAACTTGATCGGCCAGCGCAGCAGACCGCCGGCGTTGTTGGACATCTCGCCGATGATGAACGAGTTGTAGAACATCGCCCATGAGAGGTAGCTGAGGAGCAGGCACGCCGGGACGAGGAAGACCAATGTCCCGATCAGGTCGAGCCACAACTGGCCGCGTTCGGAAAGCATGAGGTAGAGGATTTCGACGCGCACGTGCTCGTTGCGCTTGAAGGTGTAGGACGAGCCGAACATCACCACGACGGCGAACATGTACCACTGCGTCTCGAGCCAGCTGTTGGAGCTGTAGCTGAAGGCGTACCGGATCATCGCATTCACAGCGCTGACCAAGCAGGCCGCGAGAACCAGAACGTTGCAGACATTGCCGACTTTTTCGTTCAGCCAGTCGATAGCCGTACTCACCGCCAACAATGGGCGCATCGATGCCTTTTCCCCGCTCGCTGAGTGCTGACCCCAAACGAGCAGGACCGTGACGCCAAATCAGCGTCCGTCCACTTCCGCGCGGGAGCTAGTCCACCCTCCTGATGCTTCCGCCCGTTCTTGTTGCCGGTTTTTGGCCAGACCTGTTCAGGTCTCACCCGCCGCGTGAAGCAAAATACATTTACCGTCGGCCGATTTCGGGTCAACCGGAAAATGGACCATGTGCCGCAGCGACGCCGAAAATCTTGGCCGCAGTGCTGAATCCGGTCGGCGTGCAGCGGCTTGCCGCAATGCGACCTCGAAGGGACGGCCTAACCCTCGACGTCGTACTGCTTGCAGAGGTGGTCGCCGATCTGGACCAGCATGGCGACGCATTCAGGGTAGCCGGGCCGATCCGAAGTGGCCCGGTCTGCACTGGCTCGAAACTCCCAGGAGCGCCCATCGCGGAGGATCGAGATTGTCATTCCATCGGGACAGTCGGCATGAACCTTCAACTCGGCCTTGGCCAAGGCGATCAGTTCGCTTTCAGTCTTCACAGGCCTGCTCATGAATGCATCCTCCGCCGTGGTGGCGAATTCTGGTTGCAACGACCAACCGGTCAAGCAAGTCTGTCCGATCAAGCCGCTTCCGGCATTGCGCTAACGCAATCGGTCCCCTTCCGGCCCTCGTACGGGCCCCCCGGGGATTGTTTCTGCCGCTGACATGAACGCCTGCCACCACATCCCCTCGTCATTCCGGGATGCGTGCGCGAGCACGCAGGCCCGGAATCCATCGGGCCGCATGCTCTGCCGTGCAATGGATTCCGGGTTCGCGCTGACGCGCGCCCCGGAATGACCGGCGAAGGAAGGCCAGAACCAGCGAGGCGTCGGGCAAAACACCAAACCGCCGCGTCAAGCCCTTCCCGCGAAAATATTCCACTTTCCCGAATTTCGGATTTATGGCATACACCGCTCATCCCGGCCCTGCCAAAGGGGCGCTTCGCGATCGTCACGAGATGCGGGCC
>NZ_LFJB01000014.1:0-20669 GCF_006658625.1 Bradyrhizobium sp. UNPF46 | reverse complement strand
ATCAGAACCGAAGCTCTAGATTCTTGTTTTGACGCGTTTTCTTCACGCGAACCGGTGTCCACTTCGCTCGAAAACGCTCTAGCGGCACGCCCGCGGATCAGCCGCCACGTACTGCCCGTCCGGGTAGCGGTAGTAGCAATTGCCCTGCGCCCAATAGTAACCGGGCTGGGATGCGGCTGTGGCGCCCGCGATGGCTCCGGTTGCGCCGCCGAGAACCGCGCCGGCGGCTGCCCCGGTTGCATTGCCCGAGATCAGCCCGCCGAGCACGCCGCCGACAATAGCGCCGCCGAGTGCGCTCACGCCGGGATCGGCCGGCGGCGGAGGCGGAGGTGGCGGCGCATAGGCGACGGGCGGCGGCGGAGCATAGGCCACCGGCACGTCGTCGTAGTACTCCTCAGAAATGTAGGCGGGCGGGCCAGCCATTCGCTGCGGATAATAATACCAGACGCCGCCAACGTCCCACCACCAGCCGGAGCGGCCGTTGTGCACTTCGTGGCGCCAGCGCCCGCCATCCCAGGAGCGATTGCCACGATAGGCGTGTCCGCCCCAGTCGCGCGTCGGAGCGGGACCATGGGCGACATAGCGTCCCGGCGGCGGACCGCCGGCAGGACGCGGACCCGGTCCCGCATGGGGCTGGACACCGGGCTGCGGCGCGGGTCGGGCCGCCTGCTGCGGCGGCGGGCCCTTGCGCACGTTCTGATTGTTCGGAGGCGGCGCCCCGGCGGCGGGGCCGGCAGGAGGCTGACCGGCATCCCTCGGGGGTCTCGCCTCCTGGGCCTCCGCTGACAGCGCGAGCAGCGACATGGCCGAAACCAAGGGAATGATGATCTTCATGCGGTTGGACGCACTCATGCGTGCTTGACCCCCTACTCTTTCGATCGCTCGCGCGATTGCCGTGGTGCCTGCGCGTTAGACGATTCGCCCCGCGCCGGGCTTGATGCCGGCTGACATAGCTGACCTGCTTTGGTCAGCGAAGTCCCGTTACAAATGATTAAGATCGCGGCAATTTTTCGGCCCGAGCGGCCACGCTGGAACGGCTTCTAGCGGGCTGGCTCGATCACGTTGCAGTTGCTCCGCCCGGACATCAGGCAATCCTGCATCTTGCTGGCCGCGGTAAGGTCCCGGGCCAGCCACCAACCGACACCGAGGATGACAATCGCGATGATCAGGCCGGCAACCGCGCCGCGGCGGTTGTCACCGGATGGCGGCCTCGGCCTGGATTTCGGCTTCTCGCCCGGTTGGGGTTGGGACATCGACATGGCTACCTGATCGCGCGGGGCGCCGGCTTATCACCTCTGCGACGTCCCGTCACATCCCGACCGGCCGCTTCGGTCCGATTTCCCAGACTCAGCCTCGGGTCGCCCGGAGCGTGTCCTTGCGCGAGGTTTCGACCGCCGGAATCGCCTGCTGGGCCCGCGGCGCACAGGTTGTGAGCACGAATGCGGTCTGGGTGCACTCCCAGTCGGCCCCCAGGACGGCACTTTCGATGGGCTGGGGACGCGCGAGGAGCAGCATGGCACCGGCCACCGTCACCACGGCGACGGCAATTACGAGCGCCTTGAGGCTCAATCTTGAGATCGTCATGCCCGAGCTCCGTGTCGCGGGGACGCTAGGCGCCGCCCTCGTGGTCCCTTATGAGGGACATCACAATTCGGCAGTTTTTCCGGGCTACGAAGAGATCGTCGGGGGTGGCGATTTTCGTTGACCTGATCGGCTGCGATTATGGGTGGCTTCGCGACGCGCAGCGATGTACACGCTACTGCGTCGCGTGGCGCCTGCTATGCCCAGCCGACGTACCAACAGGCAGTCATGTAGGATCGAAAGCGAGGAAGACAAGGCTCGTCGATGAGTGGATTCAGGGAACCAGGTTTCGCAGACCGGCAAAAAGCGGCGCAAGAGGCGCGCAAGAATCTTTTGAACAAATTCAAGTCGCAGCCGGGTCCTGATGATCCCGCGGTGGCGGCGAAGCGCGCCGAGCGCGAGGCTCTCGCGGCCAAGCGCGCCGAGGCGAAGGCTGCGCGTGAGGCGGAGAAGGCCGAACAGAAGCGCCGCGAGGAAGAGGCCAAGGCCGCCGAGGCCGCACGGATCGCGCGCGAGGCTGAGGAAGCCGAAGCTCAGCGTGCTGCGTTGGAAGCCGAGCAGAAGGCCAAGCGCGACGCGCGTTACGCAGCCCGCAAGGCCAAGCGCAAGTAACTTGACGAGTGACCTTCGCAGGTCACGTTCAATTGAAATTGAACCAAGACATATTTTGGGGCGGTCGGAGCGACCGCCCCAAACATTCGCGCGTGCGTTTGCCTGTTGCCAAACGCCTGGATCGCGAACGGGCGAGGATCAGTTCTTCTTCATCATCCCGTCGTCTTTCTTCATGCCGTCCTTCGACATGTTGTCCTTCTTCATGCCGTCGTCCTTGGACATGGTGTCCTTCTTCATCATGCCGTCCTTGGACATCGTGTCCTTTTTCATCATGCCGTCGTCCTTGCCCATCTTGTCCTGGGCAAAAGCGGCCGGCGACAGCGCAAGGCCAAGCGCGAGAGCGGCAGCCGAAACGCCGAGCACGATGCGGGTGCGAATGGTCATGGATCAACTTCCCTTCGAGATGTGTTTGTCAGCGACGGACGCCGCTATCCAAACTCGACGAATGGACGGACCGCCTTGTTACGCCGCCGCCGACAAATTTTAGCGAGCGCGTTGCGATCCGTCGCCCGAAGGAGCCCAGGACCGGCAGTGGCAATCGGATGTGTGTGCAGCGCAGCACGTCCGGCACTTGCCGCGGCATTCGGTCTCGAACTATCAGATGAGAGAATACCGGGTGAAAGACCGGCTAGGATGGGCCTACGCACTGGTCACACGACCCGCCAATCACGCCAAACAAGAACCGTTCGAAGAACCGTCCAAGGGGATTACATCATGCTCACGCGCCGCCATCTGATTGCGACCGCCGTCGCCGCACCCGCCATCCTCCGCTTGGGCACCGGCACCGCGCAGGCCGCCACCACGTTGAAGATCTCGCATCAATTCCCGGGCGGCACCATCGACAAGGGTGATTTCCGCGACCGGCTCTGCCGCATGTTCGCCGCTGAGATTGCCAAGCGCAGCAATGGCGACATCGCCGCGGAGATCTATCCGAACTCCTCGCTGATCAAGACCAACGCGCAGTTCTCCGCGATGCGCAAGGGCGCGCTCGACATCTCGCTCTATCCGATGCCCTACGCCGGCGGCGAGCTGCCCGAGACCAATATCGGCCTGATGCCCGGCCTCGTGACCACCTACGACCAGGGCCTGCGCTGGAAGAAGGAACCGGTCGGCAAGGCGCTGACCGACTTCCTCGCCGACAAGGGCATAATCCTGCTCACCTGGGTGTGGCAGGCCGGCGGCGTCGCCAGCCGCTCCAAGCCGATCGTGGCGCCGGAAGACGCCAAGGGCCTGAAGGTGCGCGGCGGCTCCCGCGAGATGGACATGGTGCTGCAGACCGCCGGCGCCTCGGTGCTGTCGGTGCCGTCGAACGAAATCTACGCGGCGATGCAGACCGGGGCCTGCGATGCCGGCATCACCTCCTCGACAAGCCTGATTTCGTTCCGTCTCGAAGAGGTCGCGAAGTCGCTGACGTCAGGCGCAGGCGCCTCCTACTGGTTCATGCTCGAGCCGCTGATGATGTCGAAGGCGATTTTCGACAAGCTGCCGAAGAACCATCAGGACATCCTGCTTGCAGTCGGCACCGAGCTCGAGGCCTTCGGCCGCAAGGGTGCGCAGGACGACGACGTCGAGGTCGCCAAGGTCTACGAGAAGGCCGGCGCCAAGGTCTCGGCGCTCGATGCCGCCACCGTCGGCAAATGGCGCGACATCGCGCGCGACACCGCGTGGAAGGATTACAGCGCCAAGACCGCGACCGCCGCAAACCTGCTCAAGCTCGCCACCGACGTCGCGGCATGAGCCACGGTCCGCTTCCGGATCGTGACGACCACGCAACCGCTGCCGCGGGCATTGGCCCTGCGGCAGCGATCGATCGCGGTCTTGCCGTCCTCAACAGCATCATCGTCGTGTTCGCCGCAATCGCGCTGGTCGCGGCCTGCTCCATCCTGAGCTACAGCGTGCTCAGCCGTGCGCTGTTCAAGGCCGCCAATTACTGGCAGGACGAGGCCGCCGTTTTCCTTCTGGTCGGCGCCACCTTCATGACGGCCGCCTATGTGCAGCAGAACCGCGGCCATATCGGCATCGAGGCCTTCGTCGGCCTGCTCTCGCCGCTCGCCAACAAGATCCGGCTCTGGCTGGTCGACGCTGCCACCTTCCTGTTCTGCGCCTTCTTCACCTGGAAGTCCTGGACACTGGCGCATGAAGCCTATGTCGACGGCCAGGTCTCGAACTCGATGTGGTCGCCGCCGCTCGCCATCCCCTATTCGCTGATGGCGCTCGGGATGAGCCTGCTCTGCATCCAGATCCTCGTGCAGCTTGCGCTGCCCCTCACCGGAGCCAAGCGTTCATGAGCGTGTTCGGTATCGGCGTTGCCTACGGTGTTGCGACGCTGCTCGTGATGTTTTCGGGCATGCCGATCGCGTTCGCGCTCGGCGCGGTCGCGGTCGTGTTCATGGGCATCTACATGCCCACCGCGTCCCTCGATACGGTGACGCAGAACGTCTACGAGGAGATGGCCTCGATCACGCTGTTGTCGATCCCGCTCTTCATCCTGAAGGGCGCGGCGATCGGCAAGTCGCGCGCCGGCCAGGATCTCTATTCGGCCCTGCATGCCTGGCTGCATCGCGTGCCCGGCGGCCTCGGCGTTGCCAACGTGTTCGCCTGCGCGCTGTTTGCGGCCATGGCGGGCTCCTCGCCCGCAACCTGCTCGGCGATCGGCTCGGCCGGCATCCCCGAGATGCGCAAGCGCGGCTATTCCGGCGGCTTCGCCGCCGGGATCATCGCCGCCGGCGGCACGCTCGGCATCCTGCTGCCGCCGTCCATCACCATGATCCTGTTCGCGGTCGCAGCCGAAAAGTCGCTCGGCCGGCTGTTCCTCGCCGGCATCGGGCCGGGTCTCCTGCTCGTCTCGTTGTTCGGCTTCTACGCCGTCTTCCGCTTCCGCCGGGAATATGCGGCAGCTGAAGCGATCTACAAGAAAGGCGGCCCTGAGGCCGCGATCCTCGCTCGCGACGAGTACACGCTGGCCGAACGCTTCAGCGTGCTGCCCCGCGTGATCCCCTTCGTGCTGCTGCTGACCGGCGTCATGATCGCGCTCTACGGCGGCTACGCCACGCCGTCGGAGACCGCTGGCCTCGGCGGCCTCCTCGCGCTGGCGCTGATCGCGGCGATCTACAGCGTGTGGCGGCCGAGCGACCTTGCGCCCATCATGAAATCGACGATCCGGGAATCGACCATGCTGATGATGATCATCGGCATGTCGCTGCTCTACTCCTACGTGATGAGCTATCTGCACATCTCGCAGTCGGTCGCCGAATCCATCGTCGCCATGCACCTGCCGCGCTGGGAACTGCTGTTCGCGATTCTGGTCATGGTCGTCGTGCTCGGCTTCTTCCTGCCGCCGGTCTCGATCATCCTGATGACGGCGCCGATCATCCTGCCACCGCTCCGCGCCGCCAATTTCGACATCATCTGGTTCGGCGTGGTGATGACCATCGTGATGGAGATGGGGCTGATCCACCCGCCGGTCGGCCTCAACATCTTCGTCATCCGCAACGTCGCCCCCGACGTTCCCTTGCGCGAGGTGATCTGGGGCACCCTGCCCTTCGTGCTGCTGATGATGTTCGCGGTGCTGCTGCTGTGCCTGGTGCCTGGGATCTCGACCGGGCTGCCGGATCTGGTGATGGGGCCGGACGGGAGCAGGTAGCGGCAATCTGGGTCTGGGACACGTTTGGTCCCACATCGCCCACTTATTGAGCGCCGCGGTCCCGGAACAGCCCGGCGAGAGCCGTCCCGCCCGTCATTGCTAACCAACGACGAAGCAATCCAGGTTCTTCGGTTACAACCAAAGATACAATCCATAATTGTATCGCGTTGACATCACCTCACTTGCTATTTATGGTTGCATACACACGCAAAACGTGTAGGCGACATGCCCTGTTTTTGAGCCCCTGAGGAATACTCATGTCATTCGTCCAGACTTTTCAGATCGTCAACAACAGCACTTACACGCTGTATCTCGACCGGATCGGCAGCACAAACCTCGGTGACGGAGAGTGGCCCGCGACCGTCGCGGGCAACTCCAAATCCCCGACCTTCAAGCAGACCGGCTCCTCCGACATCAACCCGACGGCGGTCTATAATTTCCAGGGCACGCACATCCCGATCAACGCCTATCTGCATTTCTATTGCGTCGGCGTAGATCCCGCCCTCCACGTCAACATGACGATGCAGTTCAGCCCGCCGCCCGTTTCGATCGGCAGTAGTATCTCCGAAGACAATACGGACAACGGCCACAGCTACACGACCGACACCGCGACCACCGACCACGTACCGATCCTCAGGATCAGCACCACGGGCAACGGCTCTTCGCGCGGCAATGCGATCTTCACGATCGGCCCCTGACGGCCGGCGCGCTGAAGCCAGCTCCAGTGCAGATCTCGCAGAGTGGGCAAAGCGAGAGCGTGCCCACCGTCTGCCGATGAGTGCGGAAACATGGTGGGCACGGCGCCTACGCGCCTTTGCCCACCCTGTACCCCTTTTGGTGGTTCGTCGCCGGGCTAACGGTATAGACTGGCATCACAGGCCGTCCGCCGGGAGCAGCCCTGCCGACCTACGAGAGCAGTGACTACGGCTCGCTCTTCCGCCGTCCCTTCGGCGGGGCCACGCTGCCGGCCACCACCTGCAACAGGTCCTTGCGCACGGCCTCGATGTGCCGTTCCAGAAACCGGCAGGCTTCCTCGACCTTCTCCGCGCGGCAGAGCGCGATCAGATGGGCGTGCTCCTTCTCCGCAATTCCCATCGCCTTGGTGTTGGAGAGCTGCAGGCGTGTGTAGCGGTCGCTGGTCTGGAGCAGTGACAGCACGATCGCCCGGGTGCGCGGCTGCGGCGCGTGGACGTAGAGTGCCATGTGGAAGTCGGCGTTGAGCTGGCCCCAGTCGCTGACATTGCGTGCCTTGATCGCCTTCTCGAAGCTCTTGTGGATGCTATCGAGCCCGTCGAAATCCTCCGCGGTGAAGCGCGGCGCCGACTGCGCCAGCAAGCGCGGCTCCAGGATGCGCCGCAGGTCGAACACGTCGTTGATCTCGTCCAGCGACAGCTCGGAGACGATGGCGCCCTTCTGCGGGACGATGCGTACCAGGCCTTCGGCCTCGAGCTGGAACAGGGCCTCGCGCACCGGGATGCGGCTGACGCCATAGGTGTCGCCAAGCGCATCCTGGCGCAGCTGCGATCCGGCCGGATAGGTGCCGTCGAGGATCGCCTGGCGGAGCTGGTCGACGATCGCGGCCGACAGGGTGCGATGCTTCAGAGGCTGTTTCATCTGACCTTCTGTTGTCCTTCCCGACTCGTCGGTGCGAAGCGGTCCCTGTCTTGCATGTTGAGCTGCCCGGCAAAAGCCGTGCTCCGCAAAGCCGGTGCCCAGCAAAGGCGCGCCCTGCCGCCGATTTGACCGCAATCTCCGTTTGACTCCCAAAATGTATAAATTATACATTTGACAATCGCACGACAAATCTTTCGGGGGTTGGGGCCTTCATGATCGAGCAGACGATGCCGGCCACACGCGCGCTCAGCCTCCGGCGGACGATCGTCCGGACGTCGAGCGCCCTGCTCGCTCTCGAGCGCCTCGCGCTGATGGGCCTGATGTATCTGCTCACCGGGCTGATCCTGGTGAACGTCGTCACTCGCTACTCGCATTTCCCGATCTACTGGATCGACGAATCCGCTGTTTATTGCGTGGTCTGGCTGACCTTCATCGGGGCGTCCGCGATGACGCGACTGCGGCTCGACTTCGCGGTCACGATGCTGACGGAACGCCTTTCGCCGCAGCGCCAGAAGCTCGCAAAAGTGATCTCGACCGGCCTCGTCGTCGTGTTCGGCGTTGCCCTGATCGTCACCTGTGCGCTCTGGATGGATCCGATCGGCCTCGCACGCGCCGGCTTCGACGGGCGCAAACT
This sequence comes from Bradyrhizobium sp. UNPF46, assembly GCF_006658625.1. Taxonomy (NCBI): domain Bacteria; kingdom Pseudomonadati; phylum Pseudomonadota; class Alphaproteobacteria; order Hyphomicrobiales; family Nitrobacteraceae; genus Bradyrhizobium; species Bradyrhizobium sp. UNPF46. Next base: position 12,585 of record NZ_LFJB01000014.1, on the reverse strand, counting down.
CGCGGCCGAGACGTTCAACTTCCTCTACACCGAGCGTACCCAGACGCTGAACTGGCCGACCTGGGTGATGTATCTGACGCTGCCGATCTTCGCGGTGTCGATGACCATTCACGGCCTCGCCAATCTCCTGGAAGATCTCGACCTGGTGCCGCGCACGAAGCTGACCGGCTTTCAGCTCTCCGAGCTCGATGGGGTCAACTGATGATCACGTCCGCAGCCTTCATGGCCTTCATGCTGGTCGGCGTGCCGATCGGCCTCTGCCTCTGCCTCGCCGGCCTCGTCTATATCGCGGCCTCCGGCAATCCGGTGCTGTTCCAGTCCTATCCGCTCCAGCTGTTCGGCGGCGTCGACAGCTACGGCTTGATCGCCATCCCGCTGTTCATCCTGATCGGCGAGATCATGAACGGCGGCGGTATCACGCGGCGTATCGTCGACATGGCGATGGCGTTCGTCGGCTCGCTCAAGGGCGGGCTCGCCTACGTCAACATCCTCGCCAACATGTTCATCTCCTCGATCCTTGGATCGGCGACCGCGCAGGTCGCGATCATGGCCCAGATCATGGTGCCGGAGATGGAGAAGAAGGGCTACGACAAGACCTTCGCCGCCGGCCTCACCGCCTATGGCGGCATGCTCGGCCCGATCATCCCGCCTTCGGTGATGTTCGTGGTCTACAGCGTGCTGGCGCAGGTCTCGGTCAGCGACATGCTGATCGCCGGCATCGTGCCGGGCGTCATCCTGACCGTGATGTTCTGCCTCGTCATCGCGCTGATGGGCTACATCTACAACTATCCCCGTGCCGACTATCAGACGCCGCGCCAGCGTGTCATGACGATCCTGCGGACGTCGCCGACGCTGCTGATCCCGATCGTCATTGTCGGCACCATCCTCGGCGGCCTTGCCAACGCGACGGAGTCCGCCGCAGTCGGCGCCGTCGCCGCGGCCCTGGTCGGAAAATTCTGGACCAAGGAGTTCGAATTCTCGCAGCTCCCGCAGATGATGCTGCGCAGCGCGATCTATTCGGCGATCGTGCTGTTCCTGGTCGCGGCTGCCGCCGTGTTCTCCTGGGTCCTGATCTTCGGCAAGGTGCCGCAGGAGACCGCCGCCTGGATCCAGACCGCCGCCAAGGATCCCGTCAGCTTCATGCTGATCTGCAACGTCATCCTGCTGGTGATCGGCACGGTCATCGACGGCATTCCCGGCCTGATCATGACGGTGCCGATCCTGCTGCCTGTTGCCACCGAGGTCTATCACATCGATCCCCGCCAGTTCGGCGTCGTCGTGGTGATCAACCTCGTGCTCGGCCTGTTGTCGCCGCCGGTCGGGCTCTGCTTCTTCGTCGCGGCCGCCGTCACCGGCGCCAAGCCGGGCAAGATGTTCATGGTGACGCTGCCGTTCTTCGTCATCTCCTGCGTCCTGCTGGTGCTGCTCTCGCTCTACCCCTCGCTCTCGCTGATCCTCGTCAAATAGGCCCATCCGAAAGGAGCCCGACCATGCCGCTTTCACGTCGCCGCTTTCTCGCCGCCAGTGCCGCCGCATCCGTGTTCGCACCGTCCCTGGCGCTGGCCCAGGCCAAGGAGTTCCGCCTCGGCCTGATCACGCCGAACGGTCATTCCTGGAACAAGGCCGCGCTCAAATTCGGCGACGATCTCAAGGCCGCCTCCAACGGTCGCCTGACATTGACCGTGTTCCACTCCGGCCAGCTCGGCAACGAGACAGCGATGATGCAGCAATTGCAGTCCGGCGCGCTCGATATGGGGTTCATCCAGGCCGCCGAGCTCGGCTCGCGCGTGCCGCATATCGCGGCGATCAACGCGCCCTACATCGTCCGCTCGACGCCGGCGGTGGCGAAGTTCGTGCGGCATCCGGCTGCCGTGAAGCTGTTCGACGTGTTGCCGCAGGAGACCGGCACGATCGGCCTCGGTTGGGGCATCACCGGCATGCGCGCGGTGTTCTCGTCCAAGGACCTGAATTCGCTCGCCGACATCAAGGGCATGAAGCTGCGCATCAACCCGACGCCGGTCTACCGCGATTTCTATTCCTCGCTGGGTGCTGCCCCGACGCCCATTCCGACACCGCAGGTGTTCGACGCCATGGCCAACGGCCAGGTCGACGGCCTCGAGGCGGATCTGGAATTCTCCTGGAACCAGCGCTTCGACAAGGTGTCGAAGGTGATCCTGCAGATGAACGCTGTCTTCATGCCGATGGCAGCCGTCGTCTCCGGCCGGGTCTGGCAGTCGTTGCCGCCCGCCGACCGCGAGCTGATCGCCAAGCTGGTGAAGTCGACACTGGACGCGCAGATCGACGAGCTCGCCGGCAACGAGCCCGCGCTGATCGAGAACTTCAAGAACGCGCCGATCCCGATCCGTCAGGTTCCGGCCGGCGACACCGAGGCCGTCATCGCCGAGTTCGACAAGATCTGGCTGCCCAAGGCTCCCGTTCTCGCCGAGCTGCGCAAGGTCGGCGCGACCCTCTGATCCTTCCGCCAACCTCCTCACACCTGCCGGCGGCCCCAGCCCCCCGCCGGCCTTTTTCATCTGGAGAAAAAACATGCCCCGCCGCGTTTCCTGGGAAGGCGTCTTCCCGGCCGTCACCACCCAATTCCACGACGACCTCTCGCTCGACATCGATGCAACCGCCAAGGTGATGGACGGGCTGATCCGCGACGGCGTCTCCGGCCTGATCGTCTGCGGCTCGGTCGGTGAGAACACCTCGCTGGAGCGCAAGGAGAAGGTCGCAATCATGGAGACGGCGAAGTCGGTTGCGGCCGGCCGTGTGCCCGTGCTGTGCGGCATCGCCGAATTCACCACGGCGTTTGCGGTCGAAACCGCCAAGGAAGCCGCGCGCGTCGGCATCGACGGCGTGATGGTGATGCCCGCCCTGGTCTATTCCTCCAAGCCGCACGAGACCGCCGCGCATTTCCGCGCCGTTGCCTCTGCGACCGATTTGCCGGTGATGCTCTACAACAATCCGCCGATCTACAAGAACGACGTCACGCCCGACATCCTCGCCTCGCTCGCCGACGTCGAAACCGTCGTCTGCTTCAAGGACTCCTCGGGCGATACGCGCCGTTTCATCGACACCCGCAACATGGTCGGCGACCGTTTCGTGCTGTTCGCGGGCCTCGACGACGTCATCGTCGAGAGCGTCGCCATGGGCGCGGTGGGCTGGGTCTCCGGCATGTCGAACGCCTTCCCGCGTGAGGGCGAGACGCTGTTCCGCCTCGCCAGGGCCGGACGCTTCGCCGAGGCGATGCCGCTCTACGAGTGGTTCATGCCGCTCTTGCATCTCGACGCGCGCCCCGACCTCGTCCAGTGCATCAAGCTGTGCGAGCACATCATGGGCCGCGGCACCGCGTTGACCCGCCCGCCGCGCCTCGCGCTCCTGCCACAGGAGAAGGCCGAGGTCGAGGCCATGATGGCGAAGGCCCTCAAGAACCGGCCGCGCCTGCCGGATGTCGGCCTGAAGGCGGCCTGAGCGAAGATCTCGTCGGGTGGGTTAGACCAGCGGCTGCGCAAAGCGCAGTCGCTAGGCGTAACCCACCCTCGGAAGCTTACGAAGCCGCCCGCTTCTTCTTCGCATTCAACGCCGACGCCACGCGGCTGACCGGCGGCTTGCCGAGCACGGCGCTCATCGCGTTGGTGGCCGCGAGCAGCTTCTCCATATCCACGCCCGTCTTCACGCCCATGCCCTCGAGCATGTAGACGACGTCCTCCGTCGCGACATTGCCGGTCGCGCCCGGCGCGTAGGGACAGCCGCCAAGCCCGCCGGCGGCGGCATCGATGACGCGAACGCCCTCCTCCATCCCCGCATAGAGATTGGCAAGCGCCTGGCCGTAGGTGTCGTGAAAATGCATCGCGAGTTTTGCGGGCGGGATGTTCGCTGCGACCGCGCGCAACATTTCTTTCGCCTTGCTTGGCGTACCGACGCCGATGGTATCGCCGAGCGAGATCTCGTAGCAGCCGAGATCCCACAGCGTGCGCGCGAGATCGGCAACCGCCTTCGGCTTGATCTCGCCGTCGAACGGGCAACCCAGCACGCAGGAGATGTAGCCGCGCACCTTGACGCCATCAGCCTTGGCCCGCGCCAGCACCGGCTTGAACCGCTCGATGGATTCCGCAACCGTGCAGTTGATGTTGGCCCGCGAAAAGCCTTCCGAGGCCGCAGCGAAAACGGAGACCACCTTGGCGCCGGCAGCCCGGGCCGCGTCATAGCCCTTCTCGTTCGGCACCAGCACGTGGAACTCGGCGCCCTTGACGTGAGCGACGCCGCGCAGCACGGCATCCGAGCTCGCCATCTGAGGGATCGCCTTGGGCGAGACGAACGCACCGACCTCGACCGTATCGAGGCCGGCCCCGACCAGCGCCTCGATGAAGGCAATGCGGGCCTCGACGCTGACGGGCGTCTTCTCGTTCTGGAGGCCATCGCGCGGCCCCATTTCGATGATGCGGACCTCGGCGCTCATGTCACTCCCCCAAAGGTTCGACCACGGCGAGTTCGACGCCTTCCTGCACGATGTCGCCGACCTTGCATTTGATCGACTTCAGCACGCCGGCATAGGGCGCCCGCAGCGTCTGCTCCATCTTCATGACTTCGAGCGTGAGGATCGGCGCGCCTTTTTCGAGCTTGGCACCCTCCTCGGCCAGCACGGCGACGACCGTGCCCGGCAAGGGCGCGGCGATCTTGTCCGCGCCGGTCTGCTCCTCGGTCTCGCCGCCGAACGGATCCACCCAATGCAGGTCGAAGCGGCCATTGCGCGTGCGCAAATACAACTCATGGCCGTCGATCACGGCCGCAACCGACGATTTGACGCCGTCGAGCGTCAGATCGAAGCCGCCGGGCTTCGCCGCGATCGTGAACGCAAGCTCGCGCTCGCCGATCACCAGCGTCGACGGTCCGCTGCCATAGTTCAGGGTGACCTTCTGCTCCGGCCCATGGCCGACGCGAAAGGCGAAGCTGCGCCGGCGGCGGCCGACAGGCTGCCAGCCGAAAGTCTGCCAGGGCGAACCCGCCTCACCTCGCCGTTCCTCGTTGATCACAGCGGCGACGGCGGCGCAGAGCTCCAGCTCGCCGGGCGCCGGCGCGGCCGACGTCAGCACCGCCAGCTCGCGCTCGATGAAGCCGGTGTCGATCGCGTTGCTCCGCACCTTCGGGTGCGTCATCAGCGCCGACAGAAACGGGATGTTGGTGACGATGCCGCGGACGTCGGACTCCTCCAGCCCGCGGTTCAGCCGCTCGATCGCGACATCCCGCGTCGGCGCCCATGCGATCATCTTGGCGAGCATGGCGTCGTAATAGGGCGAGACGCTGTCGCCCTCGCGATAGCCCGCATCGATGCGCAGGCCGCCGGTTTCCGCCGGCAGGCGCCAGGTCGAGATCCTGCCGACCGACGGCATGAAGTTCTTGGTCGGATTCTCGGCGTAGACGCGCGCCTCGACGGCGTGGCCGTTGAGCTTGATCTCATCCTGCTTCATCGGCAGGGCCTCGCCGAAGGCGACGCGCAGCTGCCATTCGACAAGGTCGATCCCAGTGATCAATTCGGTCACGGGATGCTCGACCTGCAGGCGCGTGTTCATCTCGATGAAGAACACATCCTTGCCGTCGGACACGAACTCGATGGTGCCAGCGCCAACATAGTTCACCGCCCCGGCCGCCTTGCGCGCGGCGGCGCAGACGGTCTCGCGCTGGGCAGCATTGAGCGTCGGCGACGGCGCCTCCTCGATCACCTTCTGGTGCCGGCGCTGCAGCGTGCATTCGCGCTCGAACAGCGACAAGAGATTGCCGTGGCTGTCGCCGATGATCTGCACCTCGATATGGCGGGGATTGTCGACATATTTTTCAATCAGCATACGGTCGTCGCCGAACGCCGCCTTGGCCTCGCGCTTGGCGCTGACGATGGCGGGCGCAAGCTCGTCGGCTGAGCGCACGATGCGCATGCCGCGGCCGCCGCCGCCGGCCGACGCCTTCACCAGGATCGGGAAGCCGACCTTGTCGGCCGCCTTCGCCAGCGTCGCATCGTCCTGCGCGTCGCCGTGATAGCCGGGCACCAGCGGCACCCCTGCCTTCTCCATCAGCGCCTTCGAGCCGGATTTCGAACCCATTGCGTTCATCATGTCGGCAGTCGGGCCGACGAAGACGAGGCCGGCGTCGTAACAGGCCTGCGCGAACTCGGCATTCTCCGACAGGAAGCCGTAGCCGGGATGGACGGCCTCGGCGCCGGTCTTCTTCGCAGCTTCGATCAGCCGCTCGACATTGAGATAGCTGTCGCGGGCACGAGCCGGCCCGAGCAGCACGGCCTCGTCCGCGAGCGCGACATGCATGGCGTCGCGGTCGGCCTCGGAATAGACCGCAACCGTGCGCAGGCCCATGGCACGCGCGGTGCGGATGACGCGGCAGGCGATCTCGCCGCGGTTGGCGATCAGGAGCGTGCGAAAACGGCGGTAGAGCTTTGAGCGGTCCATCGCATCACATCCTGAACAGGCCGAATTTCGTCGGTTCGATCGGCGCATTCGACGCCGCCGAGAGGCCGAGGCCAAGCACGAGACGCGTGTCGGCCGGGTCGATCACGCCGTCGTCCCACAGGCGCGCGGTCGCGTAATAAGGATGCCCCTGGCTTTCATATTGCGCGCGGATGGGCTCGCGGAATTTGTCTTCCTCTTCCTTCGACCAGCTGTCGCCCTTGGCCTCGATGTTGTCGCGGCGGACCTGGCTCAGCACCATCGAGGCCTGCTCGCCGCCCATCACCGAGATGCGCGCATTCGGCCACATCCACAGGAAGCGCGGCGAGTAGGCGCGGCCGCACATGCCGTAATTGCCGGCCCCATAGGAGCCGCCGATCACGACGGTGAATTTGGGCACCGAGGCGGTCGCAACGGCCGTCACCAGCTTGGCGCCGTCGCGCGCGATGCCGCCGGCCTCGTATTTCTTGCCCACCATGAAGCCGGTGATGTTTTGCAGGAAGACAAGGGGAATACCGCGCTGGCAGCACAGCTCGATGAAATGCGCGCCCTTCAGCGAGCTCTCACTGAACAGAATGCCGTTGTTGGCGATGATGCCGACCGGATAGCCCCAGATGTGGGCGAAGCCGCACACCAGCGTCGTGCCATAGAGCTTCTTGAACTCGTCGAACTCGGAGCCGTCGACGACGCGAGCGATGATGTCGCGCACGTCGAAAGGCTTGCGACCGTCGACCGGCACCACGCCGTAGATCTCCTCCGCCGCGAACAGCGGATCGCGCGGTGGGTGCATGTTGAGGTTCGGCGCGACCTTCGGCTTCAGCGTGCCGACGATGCGCCGGGCAATGCCGATCGCATGGGCATCGTTTTGCGCATAATGGTCCGTGACGCCCGACTGACGCGAATGCACGTCGGCGCCGCCGAGTTCCTCGGCGCTCACGACCTCGCCGGTCGCGGCCTTCACCAGCGGCGGGCCGCCGAGGAAGATGGTGCCCTGGTTACGCACGATGATGCTCTCGTCCGACATCGCCGGGACATAGGCGCCGCCGGCGGTGCAGGAGCCCATCACGATCGCGATCTGCGGGATGCCAGCTGAGGACATCTGCGCCTGGTTGTAGAAGATGCGGCCGAAGTGCCGCTCGTCCGGAAAGATCTCGTCCTGCAGCGGCAGGAAGGCGCCGCCGGAATCGACCATGTAGACGCAAGGAAGATTGTTCTGCCGCGCGATGTCCTGCGCGCGAAGATGCTTCTTCACGGTCATGGGATAGTAAGTGCCGCCCTTGATCGTGGCATCGTTGGCGACGATGACGCATTCGCGGCCCGCGATGCGTCCCACGCCGGTGACGACGCTGGCCGAATGCACGTCGCCGCCATAGAGGCCGTAGGCCGCCAGCGGCGACAGCTCCAGGAACGAGGTGCCGGGATCGACCAGGAGGTCGACGCGCTCGCGCGCCAGCATCTTGCCGCGCGAGGTGTGGCGGTTGCGCGAGGCTTCGCCGCCGCCGCCTGCGACCTGGCTGAGCTTTTCGCGCAGATCGGCGACGAGGCCGCGCATGGCCTCGGAATTGCGCGCGAAATCTGATGAAGACGGATCGATGCTGGAATGAAGCGGCATGATGATTCCAATGAGGTGAAGGTTTTACGCCGTCTCGGCCATCAGTTCGCGGCCGATCAGCATACGGCGGACCTCGGAGGTGCCGGCGCCGATCTCGTACAGCTTGGCATCGCGCCAGAGCCGACCGACCGGGAATTCGGATGTGTAGCCGACACCGCCGAGCGCCTGGATCGCCTCGCCGGCCATCCACGTCGCCTTCTCCGCGGAATAGAGGATCGCCGCCGCGGCATCCTTGCGCAGGGTGCGCGCGTGATCGGCGCGGTCGCAGGCGCGCCCGACGGCATAGACATAGGCGCGCGTGGCCTGCCAGGTCGCATACATGTCGGCGAGCTTGCCCTGCATCAGCTGGAAATCGCCGATCGGCTGGCCGAACTGCTTGCGCTCGTGCATGTAGGGCACGACTGCGTCCATGCACGCCGCCATGATCCCGAGCGGGCCGCCCGAGAGCACCGCGCGCTCATAGTCGAGGCCGGACATCAGCACCTTGACGCCCTCGCCCACCTTGCCCATCACGTTCTCCTCCGGCACCTCGCACTCGTCGAAGAACAAGGGATAGGTGTTGGAGCCGCGCATGCCGAGCTTGTCGAGATGCTGGCCGTGGGTGAAGCCCTTGAAACCCTTCTCGACCAGGAAGGCGGTCATGCCGCGCGGGCCGGCTTCGGGGTCGGTCTTGGCGTAGACCACCAGCACGTCGGCGTCGCCGCCATTGGTGATCCACATCTTCGAGCCGTTGAGCACGTAGCGATCGCCGCGCTTGTCGGCGCGCAGCTTCATCGAGACCACGTCGGAGCCGGCGCCCGGCTCCGACATCGCGAGCGCGCCGACATATTCCCCTGAGATCAGCTTCGGCAGATAGCGCTGGCGCTGCGCGTCATTGCCGTTGCGGCGGATCTGGTTGACGCAGAGGTTGGAATGGGCGCCGTAAGACAGGCCCACGGCGGCCGAGCCGCGCGATATCTCCTCCATGGCGACGATATGGGCGAGGTAGCCCATGCTTGAGCCGCCATATTGCTCCGGTGCGGTCATGCCGAGCAGACCGAGGTCGCCGAAGCGCTTCCAGAGGTCCGCCGGAAACAGATTGGCCTTCTCGATCTCGGCGGCGCGGGGGGTGATCTCCGCCTCCACGAAGGCGCGGAGCGTATCGCGCAGCATACCGATGTCTTCGCCCAGATCGAAATCGATGCTCGGGATGTTCAAGGCGATTCCTCCCTATTTTGGGGTCCGAACCTAACGGGCTCGGGGCCCTCTTGCGGTCGAAAAGGTTGCATTTTCCGCCAAACTTGGCGAGGATTTTCCGGAAGGAATTCCCTGGGGTTCGCAATGCCTTTTCAAGTCGCAACCGCGATCCCGCGCCGCGCCGTGACCCCTGCCGCTTTCGTCCGCGGCGTGGTCGCCGCCTATGCGCGCTATGGACTGGACCCGGCTGAAGCCTTGCAGCGGGGCCAAATAGCGCCGGACCTTGTCAATTCTCCGGACGGGCGGGTCACGGCCGCCCAGTTCGAGGCGCTGGCGGGCCACGCCATGCGCGAGCTCGACGACGAGGCGCTCGGCTGGTTCTCGCGGCGCCTGCCCTTCGGCACCTACGGCATGCTGTGCCGCGCCTCGATCACCGCGCCGACGCTGGAGGTCGCACTCAAGCGCTGGTGCCGGCACCACCGCCTGCTCACCGAGGACGTGCGGCTCGATCTCGAGGTCGGCGAGGAGACCGCGACGGTGACCATTCGCGAGCTGCGCGACCTCGGCGCTTTCCGCGAATTCTGCCTGGTCACCCTGCTCCGCTACGTGCTCGGCTTCTCCTGCTGGGCGGTGGATTCCAGGATCGCCCTCCGCGCCGCCGAATTTCCATTCCCCGAGCCCGGCCACGTCTCGGTCTATCCGACCATCTTCTCCCGCACCATCCGCTTCGATGCGGCCGTCGCGGCCATCGTCTTCGACAAGCACTATCTCTCGCTACCGCTCACGCGCAGCGCCATCGATCTCGACAACATGCTCAAGGGCGCGCTCAGGCTGACCGTGCTGCCCTATCGGCGCGACCGGTTGCTGGTCGAGCGGGTCCGCCGCGTGCTGCGCAATGCGCGCGGGCGAAGTCTCGGAGCCGAAGATGTCGCAAGCGAGCTCGCGCTGTCGACGCGCACCATGCACCGGCGCCTGCGCGAGGAGGCCACCTCGCTGCGCGACCTCAAGGAAGAGGCAAAATTCGAACTGGCAAAACAGGAGCTGATGCGCGGCCGCACGCCGATCAAGCGGATCGCCGAGATCACCGGCTTCCGCAACGAGAAGAGTTTTTCCCGCGCCTTCCGCAGCTGGACGGGCGCGAGCCCCCGCGAGTTTCGAGGGCGGTATCGCTAGTGGAGCGAGTGCCATGAAGCGTCGTGGCCCTCAAACATTTACGACCTCCGGGATTCCCCCGAAGGCCGTAAAGGTCGAAACCACCAGACCTAACCCTGATCAATTCGAGTTGGTCTGCGCGCCCGGGCGAAGCTTGGCGCGCTGCTGCGAATGCTTCGGCTGATAGGCGAGAGAATCGCTCGCGCTCTTCCCGCCGCTCTGCGCACACATTCCGCCGATACCGCCGGCAGCGGCGCGGCAGGTTTCCATTGTCGGATAGCCGCAGCCGTGAGCGGCCTGCGCGCCGTTGGTGATGCAATAATCTTCCGCCTTCGCAGTCGGTGCAGTCAGCACCAGAAACGCGGACGCAAACAGCGTCGCGGCAGAAACTGCGAACGTCTTCGAGACCGAGGTCATGTTGTCTTTTCCTGCTTGAGAAGTCCCACATAGAGCCCCGGACGTGCGATGCGCGCCGAGGCCCATACCCCGCATGTAAGCCAATCAATGGAGCCATCAATCACGGCTCAGCGCATTGCAGGAATGTGATAATCACATTTCTCAGTTAGGTAATTTAATCAGCATTATAGTGCCGACGCGGCGTGCCTGCGCAGCGCGGCCGCTGCCGACGCTCGCCTCCAATTCCTTCGGCAATTGATTCAAATGCACGCCGCTTGCGGCGTGACCCGCTAACCCACGGACGCTGCTGCGACGTCTTGCAACGGCAGCGGCACATCCTTGGCGACCCCCAGCACCGGGAAGCTTCGCACGTTCTTCACGTCGGGCATCGCCGCGAAGTGCAGAAGCTGCTGGCGCATGCTCTCCACGCTCGGCGCCACGCATCTCAGGAGATAGTCGGTGTCGCCGGAAATCCGCCAGCATTGCTGGATGCGCGGGATCGCCGATATCGATCTCTCGAACGCCTCCAGCACCGGTTGAGCCTGGCTGCCGAGCTGGATCGAAACGAACGAGACGACCTCATAGCCGAGCCGCCGCTCGTCGATGACCGCCCGCACCGCCCGGATCACGCCGCGGCTGAACAGCGATTTCAGCCGCCGCAGGCAGTTCGGCGCGGACACGCCGACGCGCAGCGCCAGCTCGTTGTTGCGAACCCGTCCGTCCTGCTGCAGCTCGGATAAGATCTTCAGATCGACGCTGTCGAGCTGGTCACGCCCGGCCATCCCCCACCTCGCCATGGTCCTGTCATGCGCGGCAGCGAAGCATGGAGCGGAATGGCTGCCAAGGGCTGTCGGCATCCGCCCGACCGATTGCGGCGAGATCAAAAGCGATTGAAAGGCCTCCGAACGCGGGCCGGCTTGGGGGTGATGGCATCCTTGTCGCCCTCCACGCTCTCGAAACGACGCAAGATCACCCGCCAATTGTTGTGCTCGTCGCCTCGCAAGTTGAGCGGCGGACACTTCAGCACCGCTTCCATGATTTCGGCCGCCGATCGGAGATACTCGACTGTGTCCCTCCTGTCTTCGAGCATCGGCGGACGTGCGTATGAACCACTGATGCTGAATTCGAACCGGACGGTTATGTCGGGACCTTTCTCGCGAACAGGCATGCAATCGTCAAAGTGCTTTTCGATGGCAGCTTTCATCTCATCACTTAATTTCGGGACAGGATGGAAGATGAAGGGTTGTGTCTTGTTCCCGTACGCAAACTTCTCCGCCGGATAATATCGATAGGGTTCGCACGCACGAATCCGGTTCATCGCCCCGCGCACGTCTTCCCGGAACTCGTCGTTGTCGACCGGGGCGACCACTTCCGGCTCGCCGACGATCATGCCTTTATCGTCGGTGACCACCCTGATCGTGATGCTATAGGTTTTGGTCGCGTACCTCAGGCACCGATTGAAGCGCGCGGTGTTCGCAGCGATCTCCTCGGGCGTGGGCGGATTGGGCTGAGATACACCGGCGAGCACGGGAGACGAAGCCAAAAGCAAAATCAGAAAAAAGGGTCTCATATATAGCCGTCCGAGATTTAAGTATCTCGGCGAGAATAACTTCCGGTTGTCCGAGGGTCTAGCATAGCGTCAGGCGGCCTGGGCGACGTGACTGGCCTGGCGGTAAGGATGCCACCTCTCACATAGCCGGCGACACTTGAGCGTTTTCGAGCGAAGTGGACACCGGTTCGCGTGAAGAAAACGCGTCAAAACAAGAATCTAGAGCTTCGGTTCTGATTCAATCA
>NZ_LFJB01000052.1:0-20968 GCF_006658625.1 Bradyrhizobium sp. UNPF46 | reverse complement strand
AGGGAAGGCCGAGTGATCGGCGACACCTGTATGCTGCTGTGCGGTCTTTTTTGCGCGTGCCTTTCGCGCAGCAGACCGCGGGTGCCTGTCGGCACCCGGCCTTCCCTGCGCCCTCTTGGCTCAAGAGGGTGAAGTGACGAAGCAAAGCTCGGGCGAAACGTGCCGCGAGGCTGCGAAGGCGTGTCTGCAAGCCGAGCTGCGTGCCACAAGCTCGATCTCGTAGAGTGGGCAAAGCGCAAGCGTGCCCACGCCCTGATGATGCAGGCTCAAATTCATGACCGTCACCCTAAGGTGCTCGCCATGCAAGGCAAGGCTCGGCCTGCGATTCGTGCACATCGCAAGCCTCGCACGTCCAGCGACAACAGCTTTGCGGTCGCGCGGGTATGACGGTTCTCTGGGCCCGGGACTTTCGCTGCAGCCACCCACCCAGGGAACGCCGCCCTCTCGCGCGTGTTGTGCCCTTGGCGGAGCCCCGGCCGATGCTATGGTGTCCGCTATCTCTGTGATGACAGGACGAGGACATTCCAGTGGCTGACGTTCATCCCGCGGCGGGCAAGCAGGCTTCGCCGGACGCGCTCACCAATATTCCGCGGCTGGTGACGGCTTATTTCGCCGGCAAGCCCGATGCCGCGGATCCCGCGCAGCGCGTGGCGTTCGGCACCTCCGGCCATCGCGGCACCTCGTTCAAGAATACCTTCAACGAGGGCCACATCCTCGCGACCACGCAGGCCATCTGTGACTACAGACACGAAAAAGGGTTGACCGGTCCGCTCTTCATCGGCATCGACACCCACGCGCTGGCCGAGCCGGCGCTCGCGAGCGCCGTCGAGGTGTTCGCGGCAAACGGCGTCGACATCATGATCGACAAGGACGGCGGCTACACGCCGACGCCCGTCATCTCACACGCGATCCTCACCCATAACAAGGGTCGCGCCAGCGGCCTTGCCGACGGCGTCGTCATCACGCCCTCGCACAATCCCCCCGAGGACGGCGGCTACAAATACAATCCACCGCATGGCGGCCCCGCCGACACCGACGTCACAGGAATCGTCGAGAAGCGCGCCAATGCCTACCTCGCCGACAACCTCAAGGGCGTGAAGCGCATGGACTATGCGAAGGCGCGCAAGTCTTCGAACGTCCACGCCTATGACTTCGTCTCGCCCTACGTCGCCGATCTCGGCAACGTGGTCGATCTCGAGCTGGTCAAATCCGCCGGCATCAAGATCGGCATCGATCCGCTCGGCGGCGCCGCCGTGCATTATTGGCATCCGATCATCGAGCGCTACGGTCTGAATGCCACGGTGGTGAACGAGGCGATCGACCCGACTTTCCGCTTCATGACGGTGGATTGGGACGGCAAGATCCGCATGGACTGCTCCTCGCCCTATGCGATGGCGAGCCTGATCGGGATGCGCGACCGCTTCGACGTCGCCTTTGCCAACGACACCGATGCCGACCGCCACGGCATCGTGACGCGGTCCGGCGGCCTGATGAATCCGAACCATTATCTGGCGACCGCGATCTCCTATCTGTTCGCGCATCGTCCGAACTGGAGCAAGGATGCCGCGATCGGCAAGACCGTGGTGTCGAGCTCGATCATCGACCGCGTCGCCAGGAAGCTCGGGCGCAGGCTGGTCGAGACCCCGGTCGGCTTCAAATGGTTCGTCGATGGCCTCCTCACCGGCGGTTTCGGCTTCGGCGGCGAGGAGAGTGCAGGGGCCTCGTTCCTGCGCCGCGACGGCACGGTGTGGACGACCGACAAGGACGGCATCATCCTCGGCCTGCTCGCCGCCGAGATCATGGCCAGGACCGACCGCGATCCCAGTCAGCTCTTCGGCGATCTCACCGCCGAGTTCGGCGTGCCGCACTACGCGCGCATCGACGTCGCCGCGACCGGGCCGCAGAAGAACATCCTGAAATCCGTCACGCCCGAGCAGCTCGGCCTCAAGGACCTCGCCGGCGATCCGGTCCGCTCAACGCTGAGCAAGGCGCCCGGCAACGGCCAGCCGTTCGGCGGCATCAAGGTCGAGACCGATTTCGGCTGGTTCGCGGCGCGGCCGTCCGGGACGGAAGACGTCTACAAGATCTACGCCGAGAGCTTCCGCAGCCCTGAGCATTTGAAGCGGATCCAGGAAGAGGCGCAGGCGGGGCTGGCGAAGGTGTTCGGGGCGTAAGTTGTTCCAAGAGGTGCCGCTCTCTTACCCTCCCCCTCCAGGGGGGCAGGCGTGTTTGGGTAAGTCTGTATACATCGTTAGTGGTAAAGGTATTATTATCCTCAAAATTTGATCTTGAACGTTTCTCTCCCTCAGTTATTGTATACATAACGCATACATAAGCCGTGGGAGTGAGACCGATGACAAAGCCCTTCCCGATGAACGCCTGGTACGCCGCCGCTTGGGACGCCGATGTGAAGCCGGCGCTGCTGCCGCGGACGATCTGCGGCAAGCACGTCGTGATGTATCGTAAGGCCGACGGCTCGGTGGCCGCGCTCGAGGACGCCTGCTGGCACCGCCTGGTGCCGCTGTCGAAGGGGCGGCTTGAAGGCGACACCGTCGTCTGCGGGTATCACGGCCTCAAGTTCAACGCGCAGGGCCGCTGCACCTTCATGCCCTCGCAGGAGACCATCAACCCCTCGGCCTGCGTGCGCTCCTATCCGGTGGTCGAGCGTCATCGCTACGTCTGGCTCTGGATGGGCGATCCCGCGCTGGCCGATCCCGCGCTGGTCCCGGACATGCACTGGAATCACGATCCGGCCTGGGCGGGCGACGGCAAGACCATCCACGTCAAATGCGACTATCGCCTCGTGCTCGACAATCTCATGGATCTCACCCACGAGACCTTCGTGCACGGCTCCTCGATCGGCAACGACGCCGTCGCCGAGGCGCCATTCGACGTCACCCATGGCGAGAAGACGGTCACGGTGACGCGCTGGATGCGGAACATCGAGCCGCCGCCGTTCTGGGCCAAGCAGCTCGGCAAGCCGGGCCTGGTCGACCGCTGGCAGATCATCCGTTTCGAAGCACCGTGCACCATCGCGATCGACGTCGGCGTGGCGCCGACAGGCACCGGCGCGCCGGAGGGCGACCGCTCGCAGGGCGTCAACGGCTTCGTGCTCAACACCATCACGCCCGAGACCGAGAAGACCTGCCACTATTTCTGGTCCTTCGTGCGCAATTATCAGCTCGGCGAGCAGCGCATCACCAGCGAGATCCGCGAGGGCGTCTCCGGCATCTTCCGCGAGGACGAACTGATCCTCGAGGCGCAGCAGCGCGCCATGGACGAGAACCCCGATCGCATCTTCTACAACCTCAACATCGATGCCGGCGCGATGTGGACGCGCAAGCTGATCGACAGGATGGTGGCGAAGGAAAACGGGCCGCAGCGCCTTCAGGCCGCGGAGTAGATCATGGCCGAGCGTGAGGTCGACCGTTCCGTCTCGCAGACCGTGAAGGCGCAGCTCGCGCTGCGGGACCAGATCCTGTCGGGAAGCCTGCGTCCGGGCGAGCGCATCTCCGAGCTCCAGGCGGTGGAAACCACCGGCGCCTCGCGCACCCCGGTGCGCATGGCGCTGGTGCGGCTCGAGGAGGAGGGCCTGCTGGAGGCGATCCCCTCCGGCGGCTTCATGGTGAAGGCCTTTTCGGAGCGCGACATCTCCGATTCCATCGAGCTGCGCGGCACGCTGGAGGGCCTTGCCGCGCGCTTCGCCGCCGAGCGCGGCGTCTCCGCGCGCGAGCTCGAGCCCTTGAAGGAATGCCTGGCTGCAATCGACGACTTGCTGAGCCAGGTGCCGATCTCGATCGAAGCCTTCTCGTCCTATGTCACGCTGAACGCGCGCTTCCACGCGCTGCTGACGGAATTGTCGCGCAGCCCGCCCCTGATCCGGCAGATCGATCGCGCCTCGGCGCTGCCATTCGCCTCGCCAAGCGGTTTCGTGATGGCGCAGTCGGCATTGCCGGAAGCGCAGCAGATCCTGATCATCGGCCAGGAGCACCACCGCGTCGTGATCGACGCCATCGAGAACCGCGAAGGCGCGCGCGCCGAAGCCGTCATGCGCGAACATGCGCGGCTCGCCGTGCGCAATCTGCGGCTGGCGCTGCGCAACCGCACCCATCTCGACCTCCTGCCGGCGCTCGCGCTGATCAAGACCACAACCGATTGAGGGCAGCCGCCATGCGCTTCATCGACACCTGGATTCCGGCAACGCTCGTCTCGATGCGCGACCTTGCGCCCGGCATTCGCGAATTCCTGATCCGGCCCGACCAGTTCGATGCCGCTGCGTATCCGGTCGGCAGCCACATCAATGTCAGCGTGACCGTCGACGGCCTGCCCGAGACGCGGTCCTATTCGCTGGTCGGCGAAGCCTGCTCGGCCGGCTTCAAGATCGCGGTGCGCCGGGCCGAGGATTCCCGCGGCGGCTCGCGCTACATGTGGCAGCTCGCACCGGGCGCGCGGCTCGACATCACCCAGCCCGCCTCGCTGCTCGCGGTCGACTGGGCCCGCGAAAACTATTGCCTGATCGCCGGGGGCATCGGCATCACGCCGATCTTCGGCGCCGCGCAGGCGCTGGCGCGCCGCGGAGCAGGTGTCACGCTGCACTACGCAGTGCGCTCGCGCGCCGAAGCGGCCTATCTCGACGATCTCGCCGCCATGCTCGGTGACCGCCTGGTCGTCCATGCCGGCGATGAAGGCAAGCGGCTCGATCTCGACGCGCTGTTCGCGTCGGTCCCACGAGGCACGCTGGCCCTGTTCTGCGGCCCGATGCGCATGCTCGAGGCCGCGCGCCATGCCTGGATCGGCGCCGGCCATCCGCTGCCAGATCTCCGCTACGAGACCTTCGGCTCCAGCGGCACGCTGCCGACCGAAACTTTTCGCGTGCGCCTGAAGGACTCCAACGTCGAGCTCGAAATCCCGCGCGAGCGCTCGATGCTCGATGTGCTCAACGCCAGCGGCTTTGAGGTGATATCCGACTGCAAGCGCGGCGAATGTGGCCTCTGCGCCATCGACGTCGTCGAGGTCGACGGCGAGATCGACCATCGCGACGTCTTCTTCAGCGACCACCAGAAAGAGAGTAACCAGAAGATCTGCGCCTGCGTTTCGCGCGCGCGGGGCACGATCACGGTGGACACGCTGCTGCGCGCGGATGCGATTTGACACCGGGCGCGGTCGTCATGTCGCGGCCATGACGCCGCGGGTGGCTTGGTAGCCTACGCCGCGTAAATGGCCCGAAGCTTTTTCGTCTCCAGCAGCGCCATGACGCCATCCGCCGACACCGGTCGGCTGATCAGATAACCCTGAACCTCGCCGCAATTGATCTGCCTGAGATATTCGAGCTGATCGGCAGTCTCGACGCCTTCGGCGACCACGCCGATGTTGAGGTCTCGCGCCAGGCCGATCACCGATTTCACGATCGCGGCGCAGTCCGGCTGCACCAGCATGTCGCGGATGAAGGACTGGTCGACCTTGATGCGGCTGAACGGCAGCTTGCGCAGATAAGTAAGGGAGGAGAAGCCCGTCCCGAAATCGTCCAGCGCCACGGTGACACCGAGCTGCAGCAGCGCGTTCAGGACCGGCTCGGCCGAGCCGTATTTGGACAGCAGCATCGATTCCGTGATCTCGATCTCGAGCCGGTGCGGAGCGATCTTCGCCTCGCTGAGCGCCTGCACGATGATCTGGAGGATGCCGGCGTTGTGAAATTGCGACGCGGAGAAATTCACGGCGACCCTGATCTCGTCGGGCCATTTGGCGATCGTCGCGCAGGCGCGGCGAATCACCCACTCGCCGATCTCGTGGATCAGCCCGGTCTCCTCCGCGATCGGAATGAATTCGCTCGGCGGCACCAGTCCGCGCTCGGGATGTCGCCAGCGCAGCAGCGCCTCGAAGCCGGTGATGCGGTCTTCATCGAGATCGAGGAACGGCTGAAACACGAGGAACAGCTCGTTCCGCGCGATGGCGCCTTGAAGGTCCGCTTGCAACGCCTTGCGGTCGCGGGATGAACGGTCGTCGGCTTCCTCGAAGAAGCAGACCGTGCCGGGCCCCGCCTTCTTGGCGCGATAGAGCGCGGCGTCGGCATTCTTCATCACGTCGAGCTGCGTGTTGCCGTCGCGTGGCGCCAGCACGATGCCGACGCTGGTCGCGCCGACGATCTGGCGGCCCTCGATGCGGAACGGTTCGGTGAAGGCCGCGACGAAGCGTTCGGCGATCTCGAGCGCGTCTTCGGGGCGCGCCAGGTTGGCCATCACCAGCGCAAACTCGTCGCCGCCGATGCGCGCGACATGCTCGGCCGGGCGCGTGCAGCGTCGCAGGCGGCTCGCGACCTGGACCAAAAATTCGTCGCCGGCGGGATGACCGAACTTGTCGTTGACCTCCTTGAAACGGTCGAGATCGAGCAGGAGAACCGCGAACTCCTCGCCTGACAATGTCAGCCGCTTGAGCGCGGCTTCGAGCGTCTCGTTGAAGGCGACGCGGTTGGGCAAATGGGTCAGCGGATCCAGCCGCACCGAGCGCTCGGCCTCGATCTGCCGCATCACGCGACGCGCGAAGGAGAACGAATTGACGAACACGCCGCGGATCAGAACGCTGCCATAGACCACGACGAGGAAGGCGATCAGGAGAAACGCCAGATCGCCGTTCCTGCCGAGGCAGATGGCGATGCCGACGAAGATGGGGGCAGTGAAGGCGATGGCGGCGATCGGGATGGTGGCGAAGGCCAGCGCACCGCCGGCCAGCATTCCCGAGCACAGGCAGGTGATGACGAGCTGGCCGCCGGTGGAGGCATCATTGAAGAAGGCGACCGGTACGATGCCCCAGGCGGCGCCGAGGACGAAGGCATTGCGCACCAGGCGGTGCATGGCGCGGCGCGAGACGAATTGCGGCTTGGTGATGCGGCGTGCCGCGCGGGACTGCAGGCCGAACGCGATCGCTGCGCCGGCCACGGCGGTGGCCCAGATCAGAGCGGAGATGCGGTCCGGTGATTGCCACAACGCGACGGCGAGCACGATGGCGTTGCAGGCATTGGCGAGCATGATGCCGACGGAATAGCCAAGCACGAGCGAGATCTGCTCGGCGCGGATATGGCCGGCCACCGCTTCGTCGGTTGCGGGACCGCCGAACGCCGACAGATCGCCGGCAAACAGCCGGGCGAAATAGGTGGTCAGTTGAGTCCGCATTCCAGAGCCTAGCAGCTTGGGCAGTTCGTCCAGCTCGGTGCGGAGAATTCGCCGCAAACCTTTGACGAACTATGAATTATCCCTCGCTGCAGGGCGCGCGCCGGCCACTTCTGCGTGTTGGTGAGAGAGTATCGATAACAAATCGATACAAATGCGCGGTGACAGCCATGTTGGGGAAAGCGCCTTAACGCCCCAACTGTTTCGGATCGTAATAGAACCGCTCCTCGATGATCACATTGCCGCGCCAGCTCTGCCATGCGATCTCGTCCAGTGTCCGCGTCACCCCTTCCGCATTGGTGAAGCTGAAGACCCAGCGTGTCGCGACATGGTCGCCCTCGATCAGGCTCGGACCGATACGCACGGCCTTGACCTCCTTGGTCGCGGCCAGCACGCCGCGCTCCTCCGCGACCAGCTTTTCCCGGCCAACCGTGGGAGCAGCGTTGTTCTCGTAGGTCGCGGCGTCGGGCGCATAGAACTGTTCGATCGCGCCGACGAAATCCCCATCCTCCAGGCGCTTGGCAAAGGCTTCCACGACCTCACGGCTCGGCATCATGCACCTCACGGATAAAACCGACTGGTAGTCGGTAAATACCGACCAACGGTCGAAAAGTCAACTGGCGGGCTGCGTGCGGTTGGATTAGACGAGACCCATGGCAAAACAGGCGGAACGTCGTGCGGCGACATCGGAGGCGATCCTGACGGCGGCGCGCCGCCTGTTCGGGACGCAAGGCTTTGCCGCCACCACCATGGACGAGATCGCGGAGGCAGCCGCAGTCGCCAAGGGCGCGGTCTATCATCACTTCAGGACCAAGGAGGCGGTGTTCGAGGCCGTGTTCGACCAGGTCTCGCGCGATCTCGTCGTGGAGATCGACGGTGCCGCGCGCGCCGAGAAGGACGTGCTTGCCGCGATGGTCGCCGGCACCCAGCATTACTTTGCCGCGACCGCGAAGGGACCGACCGGCCAGGTCATCCTGCGCGACGGCCCGGCCGTCCTGGGGTGGGAGCGCTGGCGCGAGATCGACGCCAAGCACTTTGGCGGCAAGCTGCCGCGAGCGCTTTCCGCGGCGATGGACGCCGGCCTCATCGCGCGGCAGCCGGTCGAGCCGCTGGCGCGGCTCCTGCTCGGCGCGGTGACGGAGGCTGCGGTCGCCTGCGCCGGACGCGCGGATATCGCAAGGGCGGGCGCGGAATATGCCCGTGCGTTCAAGTCGCTGGTCGAGGCGCTGCGCGTCAAGCCATGATTGTGCTAGGTGACGAAACGGGAAACGCCAACAGCAACAAGAAGACAGTCAAGACATGACCGCAAATGCCTCTCTCACATCCAGCGATCCAGAGTTCGACTACATCATCGTCGGCGCCGGCTCCGCGGGCTGCGTGCTCGCCAACCGCCTGTCTGCGAACGGCAGGCACAGCGTGCTGCTGCTCGAAGCCGGCCCGAAGGATTCCAACATCTGGATCCACGTCCCGCTCGGCTACGGAAAGCTGTTCAAGGAGAAGAGCGTCAACTGGATGTACCAGACTGAGCCGGAGCCCGAGCTGAAGGGACGACAGGTGTTTCAGCCGCGCGGCAAGACGCTGGGCGGATCGAGCTCGATCAACGGCCTGCTTTATGTCCGCGGCCAGCATGAGGACTATGACCGCTGGCGCCAGCTCGGTAACACCGGCTGGGGCTATGACGACGTGCTGCCTTACTTCAAGAAGGCCGAGAACCAGTCGCGCGGTGCCGATCAGTATCATGGCAGCGGCGGTCCGCTGCCGGTCTCCAACATGATCGTGACCGATCCGCTGTCAAAGGCCTTCATCGACGCCGCGGTCGAGACCGGTCTGCCTTACAATCCTGATTTCAACGGTGCCACCCAGGAAGGCGTCGGCCTGTTTCAGACCACGACGCGCAACGGCCGACGCGCCTCGACGTCCGTCTCCTATCTCGGCCCGGCAAGGACACGCGGCAATCTCAAGGTCGAAACCGAGGCGCTCGGTCAGCGCGTGCTGTTCGAAGGACGTCGCGCCGTCGGCGTCGAATACAGGCAAGGCGCAACCGTGCGCCGCGCGCGGGCGCGGCAGGAGATCGTGCTGTCGAGCGGCGCCTACAACTCGCCGCAGCTGCTCCAGCTCTCCGGTGTCGGGCCCGGCGACCTCCTGCGCAAGCACGGCATCGATGTCGTGCTTGACGCGCCGGGCGTCGGTCACGATCTCCAGGACCACATGCAGGTCCGCATCGTTATGCGCTGCTCGCAGAAGATCACGCTCAACGACACCGTCAATCATCCGCTCCGCCGCACGCTCGCCGGCGCGCGCTATGCGCTCTTCCGCAAGGGCTGGCTGACGATCGCGGCCGGCACCGCGGGTGCTTTCTTCAAGACCAGCCCGCGGCTCGCCTCGCCCGACATCCAGGTGCATTTCCTGCCGTTCTCGACCGACAAGATGGGCGAGAAGCTGCACGACTTCTCCGGCTTCACGGCGTCGGTCTGCCAGCTCCGTCCCGAGAGCCGCGGTTCCCTGCGCATCCGGAGTGCGGACCCGACCGTGCCGCCGGAAATCCGCATCAACTACATGTCGACCGAGACCGACCGCACCACCAACGTCGAGGGCATCAAGATCCTGCGCAAGATCCTGAATGCGCCAGCCATGAAGCCGTTCGTGGTCAGCGAATATGACCCTGGGACGAAGGTATCCACGGATGCCGAAATTCTGGATTATTGCCGCGACCGCGGCAGCACCATCTACCATCCCACCTCGACCTGTCGTATGGGCAACGACCCGCTCGCGGTGGTCGATCAGCGGTTGAAAGTGCGGGGCCTCGAAGGCCTTCGCGTCGTCGACGGCTCGATCATGCCGGATCTCGTGTCGGGGAACACCAACGCGCCGATCATCATGATCGCCGAAAAGGCCTCCGACATGATATTGGAGGATGCGGGATAACCCGCGATTGTTGAGAGGACCAGGACTTGGCTACGCGATTGAGGATCGGCACACGCAAGAGCGCGATGGCGCTGGCACAGACGGAAGAGATCGCGCGCCGCCTGACCGCCGCCCTGCCCGGTCTCGACGTCGAGATCGTCAAGTTCGACACCACGGGCGATACCGACCAGACCAGCAAGCTGCTGCCCCATGGCGGCAAGGGCGGCGCCTTCGTGGCGCAGATCCGGGCCGCCGTGCTGTCCGGCGACTTGCAGGCGGCGATGCATTCGCTGAAGGACATGCCCGGCAACGAGGACACGCCAGGCCTCGTCATCGGCGCCACGCTGTCGCGCGATCCACCCGGCGACGCGCTGGTGCTGCGCGACGGGGTGACATTGGAGGCGCTGCGCCAGTCGCGCGGCAAGGGTTTCAAGATCGGCACCAATGCGGTGCGCCGTGCCGCCTATGCGCGGCGGCTGTTTCCGGATGTCGAGGTGATCCACTTCCGCGGCGCCGCCGACACCCGCGTGCGAAAACTCGACAATGGCGAGAAGCAGAAGCTGCCGGATGGCGGCGCGGTAGGCCCGGCGGACGCGCTGATCATGGCGCGTTCCGGTCTCGACCGCGTCGGCCTCGCCAGCCGCATCGCTTACGAGTTTACTGCGGTGGAGATGCTGCCGGCGGCGGGGCAGGGCATCGTCGCCGTCGAATGCGCGGCGCAGGACTGGCAGACGCGAAAAATCCTGTCATCGATCGACGATCCCGCCGCGCACGCCTCTGCCGATGCCGAGCGCGAGGTGCTGTGGGTGCTCAACGGCCACTGCAATTCTCCGGTGGCCGGCTTCTCGACCATCGCCGGCGATCAGATGTCGCTGACCGCATCCGTGCTCGACCTCTCCGGCAACACCATCATCGAAGCCTCGCGCGAAGGTCCCGCCAATCGCCCGCGCGAGCTCGGCCGTGCGGTGGGTCTGGATCTGCTGATGAAAGGCGCCGCCGAGATCATCGAGCGCAGCCGGCCGCGCTAGGACGTTAATTCCAGCCTAATTCGAGCAAGTTTTAGGTAAAGTTGCCCTTATCTAATCGAGAACTGTCTTAACATCTTCCGCTTCTCCTGCCGGCCGTGAGGGCGCATAGAGCCGTCACTTTGGCAAAAAAGAGTGGCGACGATGGCTGGCAATGAAGTCTTCATCCTCGAAGACGATCTCACGATGCGCGCGATGCTGAGAATTGTTCTCGAGCGCGCCGGGTATCGACCGGTGTTTTTCGCGGATGGCGGGGCGCTGCTTGCGCGCCTTGGCCGGAGCTGTCCGGCTTGCATCCTCCTGGACCTCTGTCTGCCGGCCGAGTCCGGGCTCGACGTCCTGGGCGAGCTCCGAAACATGTCCAATCCGACGCCGGTCCTTATCGTATCGGGCCAAGGTGATATTCCGACCGCGGTGCGCGCGCTTCACCTGGGGGCCGCAGATTTCGTGGAGAAGCCGTTCAACGCCGGCGATCTCATCGCGCGGATCGAGGATGCCGGGGCGAGCGCCGACACAGGCTCGCCGGCTCAGGCTGACGGCTTCAAGACTTCCTGGCGGCTGACCAAGCGAGAGCAGGAAGTGCTGGATCATTTGCTTGCCGGCTCGACCAGCAAGGTCATCGGGCGCAAATTGAACCTCAGCCCGCGAACGATCGAGGACCATCGCGCTAGCATCATGCGAAAGGCTGGGGTCAAGACAATCGCCCAGCTTGCGATTGCGGCTTTCGAGGCCACCCGGAGCAACCGAACGGTCCCCGTCGCGGGAGGTGCGCGTGGCGACGCCAGCCGGCAGAACGCGTCCTTGTGATCTCCGGGTCTAACCGCGCCCGTCTCTCACGCGCTTGATCATCTGCTCGACATGGGTGATCGGCGTCTCCGGCTGGATGCCATGGCCGAGGTTGAAGACCAGCCGCCCTTGCGCAAAATTGGTCAGCACGTCATCGACCGCGCGTTCGAGCGCGGCGCCGCCCGCGATCAGCGCCAGCGGGTCGAGATTGCCCTGCACGGCGACCTTGCTCTGCACGCGCTCGCGGATGAAGGCCGGCTCTGCCGTCCAGTCGATGCTCACGGCATTGACGCCTGTCGCCTCGACGTAACCGGGCAGTAGCGCGCCGGCGCCGCGGGGGAAGCCGACGATCTTGGCATCCGACACCTTGGCCCGCACGCCCTCGACGATGCGCCGCGTCGGCTCGACCGACCAGCGCGCGAATTCAGCCGGCGGCAGCACGCCAGCCCAGGTGTCGAAGATCTGCAAGGCGTTGGCGCCGGCATCGAGCTGCGCCAGCAGATATTGAATGGAGTTCTCGACCAGCGCGTCGATGATCTCAGCGAACGCCTCCGGATGCCGGTAGGCCATCATTCGGGCCGGCGCCTGGTCGGGCGTGCCCTGGCCAGCAACCATGTAGGTCGCGACCGTCCACGGCGCGCCGCAGAAGCCGATCAGCGCGACCTTCGGGTCCAGCGCGCTACGTACGATACGCAGCGCCTCGAACACCGGCTCGAGCTTGCCGAAATCGGCGCGCCGCATCAGCGTCGCGACCTTCGCGGGATCATCCAGCGGATCCAGCCGTGGGCCCTCGCCGACCTCGAACCGCACCGAGCGCCCGAGCGCATAGGGGATCACCAGGATGTCCGAGAAGATGATCGCCGCATCGAAGCCGAACCTGCGGATCGGTTGCAGCGTCACCTCGGCCGCAAGCTCCGGGTTGAAGCAGAGGTCGAGGAAGCCGCCGGCCTTGGCGCGCACCTCGCGATATTCCGGCAAATAGCGGCCGGCCTGCCGCATCATCCACATGGGCGGGGTGCTCTGACGCTGGCCGGAGAGCACGTCGATGAAGGGCTTTTTTGCAGATTGGGGCACGAATGGTCCTGAACAGGGTTATGGCCCCTGATACACCGCCTCGGCCCGCAGCGGAACAGGGGAACCAGCGCGATCGGGCCGCGTTGACCCGCCGATGGAGGAGATTATGGCTGAGACATTCAATCCCGCGCCGCATGACAAGCACGCCGACGATCCGCATGAAGCGCTGGCCGCCGACCGCCACAGCAAGCTCGACGCCGGGCTCAGAGACACCTTCCCAGCGTCTGATCCCGTGAGCGCCGCCCAGCCGACGCCCTCGAAGGCCGATGCTGATGCCGACAGTCCCTCGCTCTGGGACAAGGTCAAGGCGATCTTCAGCTAGCAGGCGCCAGGAGGCCGGATTCCGATAGGCTCGCTAATATCCTGTTAGCGATGCGCCGATTGCGGCATCCGTAGGACTACTGGAACCCGGGCAGATCGCCGCGTATTCCAGTAGGGATTTCAGAGTTCACTAATAGAAGCGGCAGAGTTTCCGAACCATCGGAGAATTCTGCCGCATGAGCCTTGCGACCCAAAGAGCCGGATGGAGCCGCCTGCCGCTGCGCGCGGCAGCGTTCGTCGTGCTGACCTGCGCGACCATTCTCGGCGTCAGCGGCTGGCGCGAATGGGCTGCGCGCGATGCGGTGCTCCGGGGTGCCGAGACCGAAATGGCCAACGTCGCCCGGTCGCTGACCCAGCATGCCGAGGACAGCCTCGATCTCCTGGATTCCGGCGTCGTCGGCGTCGTCAGCCGGCTCGAGATGGACGGCACCGGCCCCACCACCATCGCCAAGCTCGGCAACGTCATGGAGGCGCGCAGGAAGGCCGTTCCGCGCATCCACAGCTTCGCCATCATCGACGACCAGGGCAACTGGCTGACCTCGCCCGGCACGATCGGCTCGACGCTCAGCGACGACGCGCTCTTCCGCCATCATCAGCTCTCCCCGAAACGGGAGCCCTATGTCGGCCATCCCGTGAAGAGCCTCCTCGAAGGCGAATGGGTGGTCACTCTGTCGCGCCGCTTCAACAAGCCGGACGGCAGCTTCGGCGGCGTGGTGCTCGCGACCATCAGTTCCGGATATCTCGCGCACTTCTACGAGCAGTTCGAGATCGGCCGCAACAGCTCTGCTGCGTTGGTTCATGGCGACGGATTGATCATCGCGCGCAATCCCAGCAACGACAAGTTCGTCGGCCGCAGCGTCGCCGACACCCCGCTGTTCCGCGACGCCAGCCTGCAGCGGCCGAGCGGCGCCTATCATTTCAAGTCGCCGCTGGACGGTGCCGAGCGCGTCAGCTTCTTCAAGCGCTCCGTCCGCTATCCGCTGGTCCTGCTCGCCACGCTGGACAAGGACGAGCTGCTCGCGCCCTGGCGCGCCGCGGCCATCTCCCGCATGCTCTACGTCCTCGCGCTGGTGATGCTGATTGCGGTCATCGGCGCCGTGCTGGTGCGGCAGTTGCAGCGCGGCCAGCGCATGGCCGCGGCCCTGGTCGAGAAAGAGGCCCATTTCCGCCTGCTCGCCGAAGGCTCCAGCGACATGGTGACGCGCATCGGGCTCGACGAGCGGCTGCGCTATGTCTCGCCCTCGTCCGTGCGCGTCGTCGGCTGGCGCGCCAATCAATTGATCGGCACGCCGGCGCTGGCGGGCATCAATCCGGAGGATCTGCCGGTGGTCCAGGCGATCGTCGACGCCATGAAGCGCGGCGAACGCGAGGAGGCGCGCCTCATTTACCGCAACTCGCACAGGAGGAACGGTGAGGTCTGGCTGGAATCGACCATGCGGGTGACGCGCAAGGACGATGGCCGCGTCGACGGCGTGGTCGCGATCTCGCGCGACATCACCGAGCACAAGAAGCTGGAAACCAGGCTCGAGACGCTTGCGATCGAGGACAGCCTCACTGGCCTTGCCAATCGCCGTCGCTTCGACGAGCGGCTGAAAGAGGAATGGGCGCGGGCCTATCGCGACCGCTCCAGCCTCGCTTTGCTGATGATCGATGTCGATCACTTCAAGGCCTACAACGACGATTACGGCCATCCCGCGGGCGACGCCTGCCTGCGCCTGGTCGCGAAGATCATCGCGGCCGAGACGCAGCGTGCCGGCGATCTGGCGGCGCGCTATGGCGGCGAGGAATTCGCCATGCTGCTGCCGAACACCGATGCCGCCGGCTGCGCCCTGGTCGGTGAACGGATCCGCAAGGCCATTCACGAGGCCGGCCTCGTTCAAAGCAGCAATCTGGCGTCTGGATGCGTTACCGTCTCGGTCGGCGGTGCGACCTGCCGGCCGGCGCTGGAGCGCACGGCGGGCGTGGCCTCGCTGGTTGAAGCTGCCGACCGGGCGCTCTACGCCGCCAAGGACGCCGGCCGCAACCGCCTGATGATGTCCGGCGAGCTCATGAGTTTGATGCCCAAGGCGTCCGGCCAGTAGGACGGCTCAATAATGCGGCGGAGGCTCGTTGGCGGGCCCCGGCGCATTCGCCTCGGCTTCCTGGAGCCGCTCGCCGAGCTCCGCGATCTTCCGCGTCAGCAGATCGATCTGCTTCCACTGCGCGGTGATGGTCTGGTTCAGCGTCTCGATCGCGTCGTCCTGGTAGGCGAGCCGCGTCTCCAGCGTGTCGATGCGCTCGCTCAGCGTCCTGATCTCATTCGTCACGCGCAGCATCCTTGTTCCGTTCGCGCAAGCCGGATTCTTGCAGGCCATGGCCCAGCGCGACACGCTCGTCGAACACGAAGCATTCGCCGCGCCAGCGGCTCTGCTCCTCCGGCACCTCTTCCAGATATCTGAGGATGCCGCCCTTGAGGTGATAGACCTCGGCAAAGCCGCGCGCGAGCAGATGCGCGCTCGCCTTCTCGCAGCGGATGCCGCCGGTGCAGAACATCGCGATCCTGCGGTGTCTGGCCGGATCGAGCCGCTGGGCGG
The DNA here is from genome assembly GCF_006658625.1 of Bradyrhizobium sp. UNPF46. Taxonomy (NCBI): domain Bacteria; kingdom Pseudomonadati; phylum Pseudomonadota; class Alphaproteobacteria; order Hyphomicrobiales; family Nitrobacteraceae; genus Bradyrhizobium; species Bradyrhizobium sp. UNPF46. The sequence continues at coordinate 5,122 of NZ_LFJB01000052.1, read as the reverse complement.
CAAAATCCTTGAACTGGCCGAAGCTTCTGATGCCGGGATCGACGGCGCCTTCGAACGTTCCCATCGCCACCTCGAAGGCGTTGCGGGTGTCGAGCAGCAGCGTATCCGGCGCCGAGATCAGCGCGTTCCAGTCGCTGGCATCGACATAGGTGCCGACCTGGCGGGTCGGATCGGCAGCCGCATCGCCGAGCGTGACGATCTCCTTCTTAAGCCGCACCTTGAGCCGCCCGAACGGCATGGCCTCGGCGGTCGAGAACTTCAATTCGAGATTGTCCAGCCGGCCGCCGAACATGTCGCCGTGCGCCAGCTCATGGGCGAGGGCATCGATCGCCTTCGGCACACCGGCGAGCGTGCCGTTGATGCCTTCCTGCGCCAGCAGCACGCTGCCCTTCAGCGTCAGGCCGGCGCAGAACGCGCGCAGCGGTTCGCGCAGCTCGCGGTAATCCGGGAGGGCAGCGAACTGGTAGAAGGCGGCGACCTTGGTGACCGAATGGGGACCAGACATGGCGGCTCGTTTAGCAGGCGCGTGCGGCCCAGAAAACCCGCAGGAGGCGCCGGCCTCGAAAGGTCTATACGCCTGGTGGATGGCAGCCATTTCGCTGGTATGCCAGCATTGCCCCGACGGGCGGGAATGTGTCATGTAGACCCGGGTTTTGCGAGATGGCGCACCACCTGCGCCCACGGCCAAGAGAGCAAGAATTCGATGAGAAACTTCCATTTCCCCGGCAGGTCCACGGTCCACGCCACCAACGCGATGGTTGCGACCTCGCACCCGCAGGCCTCGCTCGCGGCAATCGAGGTGCTGCGGGAGGGCGGCACTGCGGTGGATGCGGCGGTGGCCGGCTCGGCCCTGCTCGGCGTGATCGAGCCGCAATCGACCGGTATCGGCGGCGACTGTTTCGCACTGGTCCAGCCGCGGGGTGAGGGCAAGATCATCGCCTATAACGGCTCCGGCCGCGCGCCGAAGGCGGCGAATGCCGACTGGTATCTCGAGCGCAAGATCAACTCGGTGCCGCTGACCTCGGCGCATGCGGTTTCGATTCCCGGCGTGATCGATGCCTTTGCAACCGTGCTGCGCGATCACGGCAAGTTCGGCTTCGACCGCCTGCTGCAGCCCGCGATCAAGGCGGCCGAGGAAGGCTATGTCGTCGCCCCCCGCATCGCCTTCGACTGGAAGAACCAGTTCGAGAAGCTGAAGGCCGGCACCAACACCGTGCGCTACCTGCTGCCGGGCGGCAAGCCGCCGGTGGCCGGCGACGTCATCCGCCAGGCCGAGCTCGGCAAGACCCTGCGCGCGATCGCCAAGGACGGCCGCGACGGCTTCTACAAGGGCGCGGTCGCCGAAGACATGGTCGAGACGCTGCGCGGGATCGGTGGCCTCCATACGCTCGACGATTTCGCCGCGCACACCACCGAGACGACGACGCCGATCGGCACCATGTACAAGGGCTATGACGTCTGGCAGTGCCCGCCGAACGGCCCGGGCGTCACCGCGTTGCTGATGCTCAACATCCTGTCGCGCTTCGACCTGACCAAGTACGCGCCCCTGAGCGTCGAGCGCTTTCATCTCGAGGCGGAAGCCGCGCGCATCGCCTACATGAACCGCGAGATGCATGTCGCCTCTCCCGAGCACATGAAGATCAATGTCGCCGAGATGCTGGAGAAGGGTTTTGCCGACGAGTACATCAGCAAGATCCGCATGGACGGCATGCTCGACCTGCCGAACGTCGCGCCGCCGATGAATCCGTCGACCATCTACATCACGGTGGTGGACAAGGACCGCAACGTCTGCTCGTTCATCAACTCGGTCGCGCATTCCTTCGGCTCGGCGATCGTCTCGAACAAGACCGGCGTGCTGTTCCAGAACCGCGCCGGCGGCTTCCGCATCCAGCCCGGCCATCCCAACTGCATCGAGGGCGGCAAGCGGCCGTTGCACACCATCATGCCGGGCCTGCTCACCAAGGGCGGCCGCTCCACGATGTCGTTCGCCGTGATGGGCGGACAGTACCAGCCGACCGGCCAGACCCATGTCTTGACCAACATCCTCGACTATGGCTGCGACGTGCAGGAGGCGATCGACATGCCGCGCGGCCTGCACTACGAGGGCCAGTATCAGCTCGAGGACAGCGTGCCGGCCGCGATCGTCGAGGGGCTGAAGAAGCTCGGTCACAAGACCACCAGCGTGGTCGGCCCGCTCGGCGGCGCCCAGGCGATCTGGATCGATTGGGACAAGGGCACGCTCACCGGCGGTTCCGATCCGCGCAAGGACGGCTGCGCGCTCGGCTACTGATCGAGGCGCAAGGGCTGGAAACGTTACCCTCGTTGCGCTAGACACCTTCCGCCTCAAACGGAAGGTGTCTTATGCAGCGTTTCCAGCGCGCGCTTCTCACTCTGATGTCGGCACTCGCGATCACGGTGATCGCCGGCGTGTCGCATTTCGTTTCCACCACGGCCTCGGCCCAGACCGCAGGAAAGACCATGACCACAGCTTCAGGCTTGCAGATCATCGATTCCACCGTCGGTACCGGCGCCTCGCCGCAGCCCGGACAGATCTGCGTGATGCACTACACCGGCTGGCTCTACGAGAACGGCCAGAAGGGCAAGAAATTCGACAGCTCCGTCGACCGCAAGGAGCCGTTCGAATTCCCGATCGGCAAGGGCCGCGTCATCGCGGGCTGGGACGAGGGTGTCGCCTCCATGAAGGTCGGCGGCAAGCGCACGCTCATCATCCCGCCGCAGCTCGGCTACGGCGCGCGCGGCGCGGGCGGCGTGATCCCGCCGAACGCGACGCTGATGTTCGACGTGGAATTGCTCGCGGTGAAGTGACGGCGCAGCCGTCATTCCGGGGCGGCTCGAAGAGCCGAACCCGGAATCTCGAGATTCCGGGTTCGGTGCTACGCACCGCCCCGGAATGACAGCAAAGAAAGACCGGCCTTTCGGCCGGTCTTTTCATTTTCAGATCGTCGCGCGTCATTCCGCCGCGCGCTTGGCCGCGGCTGCGGCGCGATCGATCGCCTCCTTCGCAGCGTCCTTGGCATCGCCCATGGCCTGCTGGCCCTTGCCCTTCACTTCCTGGACCACGCCTTCGCCCTTCATGCGCTCGGAACCGGTGGCTTCACCGATGCCCTGCTTGGCCTTGCCGATCGCCTCGTTGGCGGTACCCTTGATCTTGTCGGTCGTGCTGCCCATGAAACTCTCCTTCTGGTTTGCTCGTCGAAACAACGTCCGGCAGCTATGAGAGTTCCGAATTTGGTATGGCTTGATGTCGCGGCTTTGGTTAGTTTCGCGCGCACGGAACAAACAGAAAGAAAATCCCATGACCGGCCATGACCATTCGCACTCCCACCATGATCACGATCATCATCATGATGATCGCTGGAAACATGACGGCGTGCGCGTCATTCCCGGCAATCAGCTCGACACCAACGTGCCTTCGACGGCTGGCATGGACCGTGCCGCCGCCATCAATTTCGCCCGTGTCGGCGCGCAAAAATTGTGGGCCGGCACCGTCAGCATCAAGCCCGACGCCAAGACCGGCGCGCATCATCACGGCCATCTCGAAAGCGTGATCTATGTCGTGAAGGGCAAGGCGCGGATGCGCTGGGGCGAGAGCCTGCAATTCACCGCGGAGGCCGGTCCCGGCGATTTCATCTTCGTCCCGCCCTACGTGCCGCACCAGGAGATCAACGCCAGCCCGGACGAGGTGCTGGAATGCGTGCTGGTGCGCAGCGACGGCGAGGCGGTCGCGATCAATCTCGACATCGAGCCGGTCGAGAAGCCCGAGACCGTGCTGTGGATCGACCCCGTGCACCGGGACCCGAACGAGAAGAAGTAGGGTTGTTCCGAGGGACCCGGTTCGGTGCGACAAAGATTCCGCTGATCCCAGGTCAAAAAATATCCTGAAGCGGTGTCGGATGGCCGTCGGCCCGTCCGTCCTTGGGCTGAAACCGCCCCAAGGAGCCTCCGATGCCCAAGATGATCTTCGTCAGCCTGCCGGTGACCGATCTTGCGCGCGCCACCGCCTTCTACGAGGCGGTCGGCGCGGCCAAGAACCCGCAGTTCAGCGACGACACGGCGTCCTGCATGGTCTTTTCCGAGACCATCTTCGCGATGCTGATGACCCACGACAAATTCCGCCAGTTCACGCCGAAGCCGATCGCTGACGCCAGGACCTCCAACCAGGTGCTGCTTTGCCTGTCCGCGGACAGCCGCGGCGACGTCGACGACATCGTCGGCAGGGCCGAGGCCGCCGGCGGCGTGGCCGATCCCAGCCCGAAGGACGAATACAGCTTCATGTACGGTCGCAGCTTCGAAGATCCGGACGGACACATGTGGGGTGTGAACTGGATGGACCTCGCGGCCGCGCCTCTGCAGCCCGACATGGCGAACGCCTGAACGAAGTCCGTGAGATCAAAGAACTGAAGAGGAGCTTTCACGATGTCCAAGGTCGTACCCTGCATGTGGTTCAACGGCGATGCCGAGGAAGCTGCGAAGTTCTACACCTCGCTCGTGCCGAATTCGGCCGTCACGCACGTCCAGCGTAACGTCTCGGATGGTCCGTCCGGCAAGGAAGGCTCCGTGCTCGTCGTCGAGTTCACGGTGGCGGGGCAGCCGCTGGTCGCGCTCAACGGCGGCATGAAGATGGAATACACCCACGCCATCTCGCTGATGATCCATTGCGACGACCAGGCCCAGGTCGATGGCGTCTGGAATGCGTTTCTCGCCGATGGCGGCAAGGAAGAGCAGTGCGGCTGGCTGAGGGATCGCTGGGGCGTGGCCTGGCAGGTGGTGCCGAAAGTGATGTTCGAGTTCCTGTCGAGCCCCGATAGGGCCGCGGCCGCACGCGCGATGCAGGCCATGATGAAGATGGTCAAGCTCGACGTCGAGGCACTGCGCCGGGCGTTCGAGGGCAGGTCGGCGGCGTAGTACGGATGCTCTCGCCATATACACGTGTACTGGCTGTCCCGGTTAAGCCGGGGCATGACAGCGGAACTTGAGGCAAGATCTGGCCGCTAGAGCATTTTCGGTTCTGATTCAATCAGAACCGAAGCTCTAGATTCTTGTTTTGACGCGTTTTCTTCACGCGAACCGGTGTCCACTTCGCTCGAAAACGCTCTAGCAG
>NZ_LFJB01000101.1:0-21154 GCF_006658625.1 Bradyrhizobium sp. UNPF46 | reverse complement strand
AGTGCGAAGCGGTTTTCCGGAAAGATCATGCGCAAACAACAACCTAAAGCGCGATGACGATTCATCCAAATCTCATCGCGCTTTAGAGCTTCGGTTCTGATCGAATCAGAACCGAAGCTCTAGATTCTTGTTTTGACGCGTTTTCTTCACGCGAACCGGTGTCCACTTCGCTCAACGCTCTAGGATTTCGGCTCGTAACCCGGCACCCATTTTTCATGCTGGGGCAGATCATCCTCGATCGTCCACCACGGCGCGCGTGACGAGGTGAAGACGTGCAGGCGGGGCCTGACTTGCGGATCATCGTCGAGCAGGCCGGCGGGAATGCTGACGGTCGGCAGATAGCTTGCCTTGCCCGGCGTCAGGCAGCCGCAAACCTTGCAGCGATGGCGGAAACTGCCCGGCGCGGATTCGTAAGCCACGGTCGCGTCCTCGCCCGCCACGAAGCGAAACTTGTCGGCATCGACATGGGCGTAGGTTGCGAAGGCCGCGCCGGTCAGCTTGCGGCAATTGGTGCAGTGGCAGTGCGTCAGCGCGCGCACCTGATCGATCTCGAAACGCACGGCGCCGCACAGACAGCTTCCACGAATCATCAAGACCTCCCCCGCGCGACCTCTCCTGGGCCGATTGCGCTCCGAGCCTCATTCGTTCGAATGAGACTACCGCGTCTCCAGCATGGCGACGCGGATGCCGAGATAGATGAAGAGACCGCCCAGCGCGCGATTGACCCAGGCGATCGCGCCTTCGGACTGGCGCAGCCGGTGAGCGGCTTTCGCCGCGAACGCCGCCAGCACCAGGCACCACAGCGTTCCCGTGAAGATGAAGATCAGGCCCAGCGTCAGGAAGGCGATCGGCTTGTGCGGCGAATCGGCTGCGACGAATTGCGGCAGGAAGGCCAGGAAGAACAGCGCGACTTTGGGATTGAGTGCGTTGGTGAAGACGCCCTGGAGGAAGACCCGCCGCAGCGAGCTCCGCTCGGCTTCATCCTTCACCGCCGTCAGCACCGGCTGCGACCACAGCATCTGCAATCCCGTGACGACCAGATAGGCCGCGCCGACCAGCTTCAGGATCGAGAAGGCGGTGGATGAAGCCATCAACAAAGCCGAAAGGCCGATCGCTGCGCCAGCAACGTGAACAAAGCAGCCGCAACTGATGCCGAATGCGGCGGCGGCGCCGCCCCGCCAGCCCATCTGCATGCTGCGGCCGATGACGTAGACCGAGTCCGGCCCCGGCGTGATGTTGAGCAGCACGCCCGACAGGATGAACAGCCAGATTTCGTGAATGCCCAACATATGTGACGTGCCCTCACCGTCGGCCCCGGCGCACGGCTTAGTCGGTTCGTCCCTCTCCGTCCACCACCGGGATTGCGGAGGATTTACCTCGAATTTGCAATGCGGATCCTACTATCGCTCGGCCGCATCTGCTCTATAAAGGCAAGGTTCTTGAAATGCGGGATTCGAGGCGACCGCCACGTCGTGGCCGGTCTGTCCTCCCTTGGAGCTCCGAGAATATGGAAAGACGTCTGGCTGCCATCGTCTGCGCCGATGTCGCCGGCTATTCGCGCATGATGGGCAGCGACGAGGCCGGCACCCATGCCGCCTTCAAGGCTCATCGTGCCGCGATCCACCCCATCATTCTCAATCACGGCGGCCGCGTCGTGAAGAACACCGGCGACGGCTTCCTGCTGGAGTTCCCCTCCATCGTCGGCGCCACCGAGGCCGCGATCGCGATGCAGACGCTGATGGCGGAGCGCAATCACCATCTTCCCGCCGACCGCGCCATGCAGTTCCGCCTCGGCATCCACATGGGCGACGTCATCGCCGACGAGGACGAGGTGTTCGGTGACGATGTCAACATTGCCGTCCGGCTGGAATCGGTGGCGAGCCCCGGCGGTTTCGCGATCTCGGCCAAGGCCTATCGCGAAGCCGGCAAGCATCTCGCCGTGCCGCTGGTCGATGCCGGCAACCATCGCTTCAAGAACATCAAGGATCCGCTCGGGGTCTTTACCTGGACGCCCGAGGGCGCACCGGCGCTCGCGCCCGAGCTCCGGGAGGCATCCACCCTCTCGCAACAATACCGCACCGCGATCGTCGGCGTGCTGCCCTTCGCCAATCTCAGCGACGCCCAGGACGAATATTTCTCCGACGGCCTCACCGAGGATCTGATCCACGCGCTGTCGCTGCAATCATTCTATCGCGTGCTGAGTCGCAACTCGACCTTCGCCTTCAAGGGCAAGAACACCAGCACGCGCCTGATCGCGCGCGAGATCGACGCCACCTATCTGATCCAGGGCTCGGTGCGGCGCGCCGGCGCCAAGATCCGCGTCACCGCCGAGCTGATCGCCCCGGAGACCGGCGAGCAGCTCTGGACCGGCCGCTACGACCGCGACATCGGCGATCTCTTCGCGATGCAGGACGAGATCACCACCAATTTGTCCGCCGCCATCGCCACCGAGATCGTCCGGGCGGAAGCCTCGGCGCCGGCGCGGCTCTCGACCGACGTGACCGCCTGGGACCGCTTCCTCAAGGGCCTGTCGCATTATTACAGGCAGACCAAGGAAGACCTGGCCGCCGCGGTCGACCTGTTCCGGCAGGCCATCAGGCTCGATCCAAAACTGTCGATTGCGCACGCCTATCTCGCCACGATCCAGATCCAGAGCATCCAGTTCGGCTGGGTCAAGGGCACGCGCGAGATGTGGGCCGAGGCGATGAGCCTCGCCGAAACCAGCGTCCGGCTCGACCCGCGCTCCTCCTTCGCGTTCTCGATCCTGTCATGGGCTCATGCCATGGAGGGGCATTACGAGGCCGCGATGGACGCTGCCAAGCGGGCAGTCGCGCTCAACCCTTATGACAACGGCGCACGCGGCGTGCTCGGCATCTGCCATTTCGTCATCGGCGAGCACCGCGAGGCGATCGAGCTGTTCTCGATGGCGGCGCAGCGCGACAACAGCGACCCGCGCTATCAATGGGCGGCGCTGAACGCCTTCAGCCATTATTTGTTGCGCCAATATGACGCGACCCTGTCATGGGCGCGCGAGCAGCTTTACGTCAACCCCAACCACATGCAGGCGCTGGCGATCCGCGCCGCGGCCCTGGCCCAATTGGGGCGGACCGCCGAGGCGAGCGAGGCAACCTCGGTGCTGATGCGCAATTACCCGACCCTCAATCTCGATCGTCACTTGCGCAACTTCCATTGGAAGAAGCCCGAGAATCTCGCCCATTATCGCGAGGGGCTGCTGAAGGCCGGCGTGCCGCTCGGCAAGCTGACCCTGGTCCAGAGCGACGTCAAACGCGCCGCCGAATCCTGACGGGCGGGCCGCGAGGCCCCCGGTCGGTCCCGCATTCTTGGCCGGAACACGCCCGCTTTTGTTGACAGGACAGTGAATTCGGCCACACTTCGCCACACGCTCAAGTAGTATAGCTTGCTGTCGGTTTGTTAGGACTTTCCGCGCTTGATCGGCGCGCCATTTCACGATTCGCCGTTTTCAGGATTTTGGGCCATGCATGACCCCGCTTCGAAACCGCCATTCACCCCCTCGATCCAGGTCTCGCCGAACAATCCCTGCCCGTTCCTGCGCGGCCTCGTCGGCGAAGGCTTCGTCGAGGGCGGCACTGTCCCGCTCGGCAAGCTGTCCGAGACGATCGCGAATGCGACCGGCGAGACCGGGCTGAAAAAGGCCTCTGCTCGCTTCCAGGTCCGCGGCGTGGCGCTGATCGCCAACGGTCTCGGTCACATCCTCAAGAGCATCTTCTCGGGCGCACAGCTCGACGCGCTGCGCGGCGGTCCGCTGGACAAGCGCGGCGCCGGCTCGCGCATCCTCGGCGTCGACGGCAAGGTCAACGAAGACGAGATCGCGCGGTTCGCCAGTTTCGGCCGGACTTACACCGACCCGAACGGCGGCTCCGAACCGGGCCTCAACGCCTCGGAAATCGACGTCTTCATGCGCGACAACCTCAAGCGCGCCGGCAGCGCCGCGCGCTGGTACTACCCGCTGCTGATGAAGTTCGAATGGCCGATCCTCCTGAAGATCATCGGCAAGGGTACGGGCGAGGATCGCTATCTCAGCGTCGCCGACGTGCGCACGCTGTTCAACGAGCGCCAATTCCCCGCGCGCATCAACCAGCTTCTGGTGCCGCCGGCGCTGTCGACCTGCCAGCGCGTGGTGCGCGGCGCCCTCAAGCTTGCAGCCTGGCTGATCGCCATCGGGCTCGTTGGCCTCGTCGCGGTGGCCGAATTCCCCAACCAGGTCCGCGCCATGCTGCCGCAAAAGGGCATCCTGGTGAACCTTCTGCCGCCGCCCTTGCCCACGGTCCCCGCGACGAAGGCAGCTTTCTGGCTCGACCAGAACTGGTCGCTGAAGGATCGGCACTGGTTCCATCATGCCAGCCAGGGTACCGCGACCTTCCCGGTGCCCTATGAATGGTTCATGGCGCTGGAGCAGCCGCGCCTGCATCTGCTCTCGAAGCCGGGCATGATGAAGGACAGCGCCTATCTCGAACGCTTCGGCTTCATCCCGAGCCCGCAGTCGATCCAGACCGACACGACGACGTTGCGCCGCTTCGGTTACGCCAACGTCTATGAGACGACGCAGGTGCCGGATTGGTCGACCAGGTGGACGCCGGCGGAGAACGTCGACGGCCTGCCGGTCGGCTTCGCGCGGATGACCGGCGTCGTCGATCCCGCGACCGGCCGTCGCGAGGAGGACAAGATCGGACTGACCTGCTCGGCCTGCCACACCGGCCAGATCCATTACCAGGGCGTGGACGTCCGCTTCGACGGCGGCCCGGCGATGACCGACCTCAAGAAGCTGGAGCTCTCCACCGGCCTGTCGATCGCCTACACGCTGTACGTCCCGTTCCGCTTCAACCGCTTTGCCGACCGCGTGCTCGGCCCTGACGCCAGCAAGGCGGACCGCGCCGCGCTCAAGCAGAAGCTCAGCGCGATCGGCACATTCCTGATCGACTGGGCGAAGACCCAGCAGAAGACGGTTGAAGGCAAGAAGACCTGGAACGGCAGGCAGCAGCAGGACACCGAGGAAGGGTTTGGCCGCCTCGACGCTCTCAATCGCATCGGAAACCAGGTCTTCTCGCAGGACCTCGCGCTCAGCGGGGTCAAGGGATTCGAGAAGAACCTGCACGCCCAGGATGCGCCGGTCAGCTACCCCGCGATCTGGACCGTGCCCTGGTTCAAGTTCGCCCAATATGACGCCTCGATCGAGCAGCCGCTGATCCGCAATGCCGGCGAAGCGCTCGGCGTCACCGCGCTGCTCAATCTGTCCGACGCCTATCCGGAGGACCGGCTGTGGCGCTCTTCGGTGAACATCAGGACGCTCGGCTGGATCGAGGACATGCTCCGAGGCCCCGATCCGTTCAAGTCGCCCGATCCCAAGAAGACGTTCGGCGGCCTGCGTTCGCCGCAATGGCCGTCGCAGATCCTCGGTGACGCCTGGAGGATCGATCAGAAGAAGGCCGAAAATGGCCGCAAGATCTACGAGGAGATGTGCTCGGGATGTCACCTGCCAGCCGTCAACACCGACGCGTTCTGGTCCTCGTCGCATTGGGAGCCGAGCGGCGACAGCAAGGTGCTGAACGCCGTCACGATCCCGCTCAAGGAGATCAGCACCGATCCCGAGCAGTCGCTCGTGCTCAGCAACAGGATCGTCGATGTGCCCAGCTTCCTGAAGGTGAACACGGCCGACCTCCAGACATGGTGGCAATGCGACATCCCGACCGCGAGCAAGTCGCCCAATGAGATGGTCTATGCGCTCGGCCTCATGACGGTGGTCGATCTGGTCGCCCGCAAATGGATGGACGACGAGAAGGTCCCAGAGGCGGAACGCGCCAAAATGTGGAATCTGGCGCGCAAGAACTGTCTCAATCCGGCGCCTGATCCGCGCTATCGCGCGCGGCCCCTGAACGGCATCTGGGCCACGGCGCCCTACCTGCACAATGGCTCGGTGCCCTCGCTGTATTGGCTGCTGAAGCCGGCGAGCGAGCGCCCGACCAAATTCTGCATGGGCCGCCGCGACTATGATCCCGTGACCGTCGGCTTTGCCGTGACCGCAAACGAGAAGTGCAAGACGGGCGAAACCGAGTTCTCGGCAATGGGATCTGACGGCCAGCCGATCCAGGGCAACAGCGTGCTCGGCCATTCCTTCGAACGCAAGCCGGGCGAGCCGAAGCGCGACGGCGTCATCGGCCGCGAGTTCAAGGACGATGCCGAGCGCTACGATCTGATCGAGTATCTGAAGACGCTGTAGGGCGACCAGAGATCTTCGTCGCCGTCATGCCCGGGCTTGTCCCGGCCATCCACGTCTTGCTCCGCGGCACAAAGACCGTGGATGCCCGGGACAAGCCCGGGCATGACGGAGTTTGCAGCACCTGACGCGCCCCCTCACTTGAACAGCGGCGTGCCCGGCACGAAGGCGTCGAAGGCGGCCCAGAACTGGGAGCGGTAGCGGTCCTGCTCCTGGAGGATCTCGTGCTTTGAGCCGGCGATCACCAGATGGGAGCCGGCGCGCAAATGATAGGCGAACTCCTCGATCGCCGCGGTCGAGACCACGGTGTCGTTGGAGGCCGCCAGCATCAGGATCGGCTGGCGGATCTGCGAGGGATAGTTCACGCCCTTGAAGGTGTGCATCGCCCGGAAGGCGGTATCGGCCCAGGCAACCGTCGGCGATGCCAGCCCGAGGGTCGGGTCCTCCTCCAGGATCGCGGCATTGCGTGCATAGCGGACGGGATCGCTGGTCACGGGATTGTTGATGAAGGGATCGAGCCCGGTGATGCGGTCGCTGCCGCCGGGGACGTAACGGCCGCCCTGCCCGAGCAGGCGCATCGTCTTCAGCAACGCACGCACCGGAAACGAGGTGGTGCGGCCGGGGAGGTCGATCATCGGCGCCGACAGCACCATGCGGTCGAACCAGCGCTTGCCCGCATGCGCGACCCGCAGCATGACCGTGCCTCCCATGGAGTGCGCCAGCGCGAAGAACGGTGGCGGGCAATCCGGCAGCACCACCTGCTGCACGAAGGCCTCGACGTCGATCTCGAAATCGGAGAAATCGCGGACATAGCCCTTGCGCGGGTCGCGCAGGCGGCGCGAGGAGTGACCCTGCCCGCGCCAGTCGATCATCGCCACCGCAAAGCCGCGGTCGCGCAGGTCGCGCACGGTCTCGAAATATTTCTCGATCTGCTCGCTGCGCCCGGTGAAGACGCAGACCGTGCCCTTGCGGCCAGCCGGCGGCGCCCAGCGCGCAAAGCGCAGCTCGACGCCATCGGGGGTCTTGATGGTGCCGCTGACGACGTTTTCGGGAACGGGGTTGGACGGGATCGAGACCAGCGTCATATTGGAGGTGCTTGGGCGGCAAGTGCTGCAAATCAAGGGGCCAAAGCGCCGAAAAGGCGCAAATGCCGCCCTCTTGAACGCCGTCTCGCTCCACCCATATCACCTTCGTGCAGGCCGCTACCAGTGTTTCGGAACCGGAACATCAGGCTGCACACAGACGAAAGCCCGGCCCGATTGGCGGGCGGGTTGCCAAACAGTCGCTCAATGGAGGACTTGACCATGCGTAGCTACGATCTCACCCCGTTTTATCGTTCCACCGTCGGCTTCGACCGCCTCTTCAACCTGCTCGACCAGGCCAGCTCGGACGGAAGCCCCGGTTATCCCCCCTATAACATCGAGCGTACCGGCGAGAACACCTACCGCATCACCGTTGCGGTTTCGGGCTTTGCCAAGGACGAGCTCTCCATCGTCGCGAAGGAAAATACGCTGACGATCAAGGGCGAGAAGGTCGCCAACGAGAACTCGAAGTCCGAAGTGCTGTATCGCGGCATCGCCGCCCGCGCCTTCGAGCGTGCCTTCCAGCTTGCCGACTTCGTGCAGGTGAAGGACGCCTCGCTCGAGAACGGTCTGCTTCACGTCGATCTCGTTCGCGAGATTCCCGAGGCGAAGAAACCGCGCCAGATCGCGATCAATACCAGCGCGCCGAAAGCGCAGGTGATCGAGAACTCGGCCGCGCAAGCCGCCGCGTAAATCCCGCGTCACTTCCAGGTTTGAGAAAACGCCCCGGTGCCCCGGGGCGTTTTTTTCGTGCGCGGAAGGAATACCGAACGACGGACATTCCATACCTTGCCGGAGCTCAACGATTGCGAACGGCGTAGCCGAATTATTGCGCCGCATCACAGAGCGGTGAACCGGCGTAACCACACCGCCCTGCGCCTCGTCATTTGGATATCGAACCCAAAACAAGACGGAGAACGACCATGACTTTCTGGCGCAGCCTTTTCGTCGCCGCGAGCCTTTTGGCAGCCCCCCTCAGCCTCGCTCACGCACAGACGCCGCAAACGGTGAAGGCGAAGAACGTCGTGCTGGTGCACGGCGCCTGGGCCGATGGCTCGAGCTGGTCGGAGGTGATCCCGATCCTGCAGGCCGCTGGCCTGCACGTGACCGCCGTGCAGAATCCGCTATCGTCGCTTGCGGACTCGGTCGAGGCGACCAAGCACGCGCTGGCCGAGCAGGACGGACCGACCGTGCTGGTCGCGCATTCCTGGGGCGGCACCGTGATCAGCCAAGTGGGTACCGATCCGAAGGTGACCGGACTCGTCTATGTCGCCGCCCGCGCGCCCGATGCGGACGAGGATTTTGTCGCGCTGTCGAAGCAGTTTCCGACCGGTCCGGTGCGCGCCGGCATTGTCGAGCGCGATGGTTACACCAAGCTCTCGGAGGACTCGTTCCTGAAGTATTTCGCCAATGGCGTGAAGCCGGAGCAGGCCAGGGAGCTCTACGCGGTGCAATGGCCGACGGCCGCCTCGATCTTCGCCGGCCGCACCACCGAGGCGGCATGGCGCTCCAAGCCGAGCTGGTACGCGGTGTCGAAGAACGACTACACCATCAATCCCGATCTCGAACGCTTCCTCGCCAAGCGCATGAACGCCACCACGATCGAGCTCGATGCCGGCCACCTCTCGCTGGTCTCGCACCCGAAGGAAGTCGCGAATCTGATCCTGGAGGCTGCGGGGTATCCGCGGAGCTGAGGAACGATCGCCTCATGCAACAAAGGCGCCTGAGCATTCTCAGGCGCCTTTTGTTTTGTTCAGCTTCCTCCCCGCTGTCGTTCCTGCGAACGCAGGGACGACAGCGTGGGTGGGGCCAGCACCGTCGCACCACACCCGCAGGACTAATCCAGCCCCTGTGCAGCCGGCATCTCCTGCGTCGGCAGGATCGTCGGGGCCGGCTTGGCCTGGCCGACGGTAGGAGCCGGGGCCTGCGGGGCCGCCTCCGCGGGCTTTGCCTGCGCGGCTGCGGTCTGCTGTGGGGCCTGAGGCGCTTGCACCTGCTGCGGCGCGGGTTCCGCCGGCTTGGTGGCGGCAACCGGCGTCTCGCCGCGTCGCGGGGCGGCCTTGGGCAGCGGCACGGTGCGGCTCGCGACATGCGGGATCGCGGCCGGCGGCCGCGGCGGACCGCTGCGGATCACGGTCGGCGGCGGCAGCGCGGTCTGCGGCCCATACGGCGCGACCGCACGCTCCTCGTAGGGCGGCGCCATGCCGTAGGCGTCGGCGGCGGGCATGAAGCGCAAAATCCGCCCGTCGCGAGCATCGATCACCAGCCGACCGTCGTCGCCGCGGCGGTCGATCACCGCGATGGTGTAGACATTGCCGCGCAGGCGCGGGATGCCGAGCGGCGAGAAGCCGTTGTCGCGCAGCACGGCATAGACCTCGGTGGCCGGCAGCAGCGCCGGCGCCGGGCCGCCCTCCTCGTAGCCATAGCTGTAGCCTTGGCCGTAACCGTAGCCTTGGCCGTAACGAGGCGGCGGGGGCGGCGCGGCTTCGCCCGGCGCATAGGGACCGTCGAAATCCGACACCGCGATCACCGCCCCTCTCGCGATACCGCTTGCGGGAACTTGGGCCGAAACCTGCTGCTGCCCGGCGCTCATGGCGAGTGCCAGCGTGGCGGCAGCCACACAACCTGTGAAAAACTTCATCGATCGACACGCTCCTGTCAGGCCCCCGAAGCCTCGCGCTCTTTCGCTTCTTGCGGCGTGGCGCGCCTTCCGAAGGGTTGATCCGAAGCTTCATCCGGGATTCCGGCGTCCACAGGGCCGGATCGGGGCGCGTTTGCCTCAAAACCGGGACTGCGCAACTTTTGGAAAGCGATCGATTGACTTATCGGGAATCGGGACTTCCGCGCGCTTGTGTGATAGACAAAAATTTGGCAAGGTGATGGTTAGGACAGGAAGACTGTCTCATTTTGCTTGCGGTTCCCGGCATAGGGATTGCAGCGAAAACCGGTGCTTTCGAGCACCATAAGGCAACGGGCAAAGCCGTTCTCGGGGACGAAGAACGCCTTGGCCCGAATTTAAGAAAATGCGGCTCGCGAGTGGACGAGCGGTGACCCAGAGGCGGGTGCCGCGGAACGCCCAAGGTGCGCCGCTGATGGCGGTGAGACAGCTTGCCGCACGGAGAGGACAGGAACAATGAACGGGTCGCAATTCGAGCGCGCAAACATCGTGGCAGAACAGCTGTCGGCGACGGTCGCCTCGAAAACGACCGATCCGATCACCTCACCGATTCAAGAGCACAATTCGCGCCCCACAGCCGAAGGCCTGTACGATCCGAGCCTGGAAAAGGACTCCTGCGGCGTCGGCTTCATCGCCAACATCAAGGGCCAGAAGTCGCACGCGATCGTCTCGGACGCGCTGAGCATCCTCTGCAATCTCGAGCACCGCGGCGCCGTCGGCGCCGACCCGCGCGCCGGTGACGGTGCCGGCATCCTGGTGCAGATCCCGCACGCCTTCTTCAGCCGCAAGGCCAAGGAGCTCGGCTTCACGCTGCCCGCGCCGGGCGAATACGCCATCGGCGCGCTGTTCATGCCGCGCGACACCGCCTGGCGCAACGTCATCAAGAGCATCATCGCCGACCAGATCAAGGAAGAGGGCCTGACCCTGCTGGGCTGGCGCGACGTGCCGACCGACAATTCCTCGCTCGGCGTCACCGTGAAGCCGACCGAGCCCGCCTGCATGCAGGTGTTCATCGGCCGCAACGGCACCGCCAAGACCGAGGACGAGTTCGAGCGCCGGCTCTACATCCTGCGCAAGTCGATCTCGCAGGCGATCTACCAGCGCCGCGACCGCGGCCTCGCCGGCTATTACCCCTGCTCGATGTCCTGCCGCACCGTGATCTACAAGGGCATGTTCCTGGCCGACCAGCTCGGCAAGTACTATCCCGATCTGCACGAGAAGGACTTCGAGAGCGCGCTCGCGCTGGTTCACCAGCGCTTCTCGACCAACACCTTCCCGGCCTGGTCGCTGGCGCATCCCTACCGCATGATCGCGCACAACGGCGAGATCAACACGCTGCGCGGCAACACCAACTGGATGGCGGCACGCCAGGCCTCGGTGAGTTCCGAGCTCTACGGCAAGGACATCAACCGGCTCTGGCCCATCTCCTATGAGGGACAGTCGGACACCGCCTGTTTCGACAACGCGCTCGAATTCCTGGTGCAGGGCGGCTACTCGCTGCCGCACGCCGTCATGATGATGATTCCGGAGGCGTGGGCCGGCAATCCCTTGATGGACGAGAAGCGCCGCGCCTTCTACGAATATCACGCCGCGCTGATGGAGCCGTGGGACGGTCCCGCCGCGATCGCCTTCACCGACGGCCGCCAGATCGGCGCCACGCTCGACCGCAACGGCCTCAGGCCGGCGCGCTATCTCGTCACCAAGGACGACCGCATCGTGATGGCGTCCGAGATGGGCGTGCTGACGATCCCCGAGGACCAGATCATCACCAAGTGGCGCCTGCAGCCCGGCAAGATGCTGCTGGTCGACCTCGAGCAGGGTCGTCTCATTCCCGACGACGAGATCAAGGCCGAGCTTGCCAAGAGCCACCCCTACAAGGAGTGGCTGGAGCGGACCCAGATCGTGCTGGAGGAGCTGCCGAAGGTCCCGACCACAGGCGCGCGCTCTAATCTGTCGCTGCTCGATCGCCAGCAGGCGTTCGGCTACAGCCAGGAAGACATCACCATCCTGATGACGCCGATGGCGGCCACGGGCGAAGAAGCCGCGGGCTCGATGGGCAACGACACGCCGATCTCGGCGCTGTCGGACAAGGCCAAGCCGCTCTTCACCTATTTCAAGCAGAACTTCGCGCAGGTCACCAACCCGCCGATCGACCCGATCCGCGAGGAGCTGGTGATGAGCCTCGTCTCCATCATCGGACCGCGGCCGAACCTGTTCGACCTGCAGGGCATGGCCACGACCAAGCGTCTCGAAGTGCGCCAGCCGATCCTGACCGACGCGGACCTGGAGAAGATCCGCTCGATCTCCGACGTCGCCGACACCCACTTCAAGTCACGCACGCTGGACACCACCTTCCACGCCGGCCTCGGCGCGGCCGGCATGGACCAGGTGCTCGACGAGCTTTGCGCGCGCGCGGAAAGCGCGGTGCGCGAGGGCGTCAACATCATCATCCTGTCCGACCGCATGGTCGGCACCGATCGTGTGCCGATCCCGTCGCTGCTGGCCTGCGCCGCCGTGCATCATCATTTGATCCGCACTGGCTTGCGCACCTCGGTCGGCCTCGTCGTCGAATCCGGCGAGCCGCGCGAAGTGCATCATTTCGCCTGCCTGGCCGGCTACGGCGCCGAGGCGATCAATCCGTACCTGGCGTTCGAGACCATCATCGCGATGAAGGACCGCCTGCCCGGCTCGCTCGACGACTACGAGATCGTCAAGCGCTACATCAAGTCGATCGGCAAGGGCCTTCTCAAGGTGATGTCCAAGATGGGCATCTCGACCTACCAGTCCTATTGCGGCGCGCAGATCTTTGACGCGGTCGGCCTGAAGGCTGATTTCGTCGCAAAGTTCTTCGCGGGAACGCATACCCGCGTCGAGGGCGTCGGCCTTGGCGAGATCGCCGAGGAAGCCGTGCGCCGTCATGCCGACGCGTTCGGCGAGGCGCAGGTCTACAAGACTTCGCTCGACGTCGGCGGCGAATATGCCTATCGCAGCCGCGGCGAGGACCACGCCTGGACCGCCGAATCGGTGTCGCTGCTGCAGCACGCCGCGCGCGGTAATTCGCAGGAGCGCTATCGCGCCTTCGCCAAGATCCTCAACGAGCAGTCGGAGCGCCTTTTGACGCTGCGCGGCCTGTTCCGGATCAAGAACGCGGAGGAGGAGAAGCGCAAGCCGATCCCGATCGACCAGGTCGAGCCGGCCAAGGACATCGTCAAGCGTTTCGCCACCGGTGCGATGAGCTTCGGCTCGATCTCGCGCGAGGCGCACACCACGCTCGCGATTGCCATGAACCGGATCGGCGGCAAGTCGAACACCGGTGAAGGCGGCGAGGAAGCCGACCGCTTCAAGCCGATGCCGAACGGCGATTCCATGCGCTCGGCGATCAAGCAGGTCGCCTCCGGCCGCTTCGGCGTCACCACGGAGTATCTCGTCAACTCCGACATGATGCAGATCAAGATGGCGCAGGGTGCCAAGCCCGGCGAAGGCGGCCAGCTGCCCGGCCACAAGGTCGACGCGACCATCGCCAAGGTGCGTCACTCGACCCCGGGCGTCGGCCTGATCTCGCCGCCGCCGCACCACGACATCTACTCGATCGAGGATCTGGCGCAGCTGATCTACGACCTCAAGAACGTCAACCCGACGGGCGACGTTTCGGTCAAGCTCGTCTCCGAGATCGGCGTCGGCACGGTCGCCGCGGGCGTCGCCAAGGCCCGCGCCGACCATGTCACCATCGCGGGCTTCGAGGGCGGCACCGGTGCATCGCCCCTGACTTCGATCAAGCATGCCGGCTCGCCCTGGGAGATCGGCCTTGCCGAAACCCACCAGACCCTGGTGCGCGAGCGGCTGCGCAGCCGCATCGTGGTCCAGGTCGACGGCGGCTTCCGCACCGGCCGTGACGTCGTGATCGGCGCGCTGCTGGGCGCCGACGAGTTCGGCTTCGCTACCGCGCCCTTGATTGCGGCCGGCTGCATCATGATGCGCAAGTGCCATCTCAACACCTGCCCGGTCGGCGTCGCGACCCAGGATCCCGTGCTGCGCAAGCGCTTCACCGGCCAACCCGAGCACGTCATCAACTACTTCTTCTTCGTCGCGGAAGAAGTCCGCGAGATCATGGCCTCGCTCGGCTTCCGCAGCTTCAACGAGATGGTCGGCCAGGTTCAGCTGCTCGACCAGACCAAGCTGGTCGCGCACTGGAAGGCCAAGGGCCTCGACTTCTCCAAGCTGTTCGTCAAGCAGAAGGAAGAGAAGGGCCAGAAGATCTATCACTCCGAGCGCCAGAACCATCATCTGGAAGCCGTGCTCGACCGCACGCTGATCGAGCAGGCCAAGCCTGCGCTCGACCGCGGCGCGCCGGTGAAGATCGAGGCTGCGATCAACAGCACCAACCGCTCCGCCGGTGCGATGCTGTCGGGCGCGGTCGCCAAGATCTACGGCCACGCCGGCCTGCCGCACGACACCATCCATGTCAGCCTCAAGGGCACCGCCGGCCAGGCCTTCGGCGCCTGGCTCGCCCACGGCGTCACCTTCGAGCTCGAGGGTGAAGGCAACGACTATGTCGGCAAGGGCCTCTCGGGCGGCAAGATCATCGTCAAGCCGCCGAAGAACTCCGCGATCGTGCCGGAAGAGAGCATCATCGTCGGCAACACCGTGATGTACGGCGCCATTCAGGGCGAGTGCTACTTCCGCGGCATCGCCGGCGAACGCTTTGCCGTGCGCAACTCGGGCGCGGTCGCCGTGGTCGAGGGCGCGGGCGATCATTGCTGCGAATACATGACCGGCGGCATCGTGGTCGTGCTCGGCAAGACCGGGCGCAATTTCGCGGCCGGCATGTCCGGCGGCATCGCCTATGTGCTCGACGAGACCGGTGACTTCGACAAGCTGTGCAACATGGCGATGGTCGAGCTCGAGCCGGTGCTGTCGGAAGAACTGATCAACGCCGGCACCTATCACGCCAGCGGCGATCTCGAGGCCCATGGCCGGGTCGACGTGTTCAAGGATCTGCTCGCCTCCGACGTCGAGCGGCTGCACGTCCTGATCACGCGCCATGCGAAAGCCACCGGCTCCAAGCGCGCCGCCGACATTCTCGCCAATTGGAAGGACTGGCTGCCCAAATTCCGCAAGGTGATGCCGGTCGAGTACCGGCGCGCGCTGCGCGAAATGGCCGCCAACGCGGACGCCGAGCCGAAAATCGCGATCGGGGCGTAAGAAAAAGGCCCTCATGGTGAGGAGCGCAAGGCGCGTCTCGAACCATGAGGTCAGCATCCGGGCCTCTATCCTTCGAGACGCGGCGCGAAACGCGCGCCGCTCCTCAGGATGAGGAGTGAGAGAACAAAGAACTTAAGCGGCAGGGACTTCGGGTTTAATGGGCAAGATCACGGGTTTTCTGGAAATCGAACGGCATGACCGCAAGTACACCCCGGTCGCCGAGCGCGTGAAGCACTACAAGGAATTCGTCGTTCCCCTCTCCGAGAAAGAGGTGCGCGACCAGGCGGCGCGCTGCATGAACTGCGGCATTCCCTATTGCCACGGCACCGGCTCGGTCGCGCCCGGCACGCCCGGCTGCCCGGTCAACAACCAGATCCCCGACTGGAACGACCTCGTCTACCAGGGCAATTGGGAAGAGGCCTCGCGCAATCTGCACTCGACCAACAATTTCCCGGAGTTCACGGGGCGCATCTGCCCGGCACCGTGCGAAGCCTCCTGCACGCTGAACATCGACGACAACCCGGTCACCATCAAGACCATCGAATGCGCGATCGTCGACCGCGCCTGGGACAATGGCTGGCTGAAGCCTGAAGTCGCTGCGGTGAAGACCGGCAAGAAGGTCGCCGTGATCGGCTCGGGTCCGGCCGGCATGGCCTGCGCGCAGCAGCTCGCCCGAGCCGGCCACGACGTGCACCTGTTCGAGAAGTACGCCAAGGCCGGCGGCCTGCTGCGCTACGGCATCCCCGACTTCAAGATGGAGAAGGGCGTCATCGACCGCCGCGTCAAGCAGATGGAAGGCGAAGGCGTCACCTTCCACTACAACAGCCATGTCGGCGCTGACGGCAATGTCGATCCGCGCGAGATGCTCAACGAGTACGACGCCGTGGCGCTGACCGGCGGCGCGGAAGCCCCGCGCGACCTGCCGATCCCCGGACGCGACCTCGCCGGGATCCACTACGCCATGGACTTCCTGCCGCAGCAGAACCGCCGCGTCTCCGAGGAGCCGCTCGGCGGCGTCCAGGAGATTCTTGCGGGCGGCAAGCACGTCGTCGTCATCGGCGGCGGCGATACCGGATCCGACTGCATCGGCACCTCGCTGCGCCAGGGCGCGCTCTCGGTGACCCAGCTCGAGATCATGCCCGCTCCCCCTGAGCGCGAGAACAAGGGCCTGACCTGGCCGAACTGGCCACTGAAGATGCGGACGTCCTCCAGCCAGGCCGAAGGCGCGGTGCGCGAGTTCGCCGTGCTGACCCAGAAGTTTTCCGGCGAGGACGGAAAGGTCAAGAAGCTGCACTGCGTCCACGTCGACGACAAGTTCAAGCCGATCGCCGGCACCGAGTTCGAGCTCGAGGCCGAGCTCGTCCTGCTCGCCATGGGCTTCGTCCATCCCGTGCACGAGGGTCTGCTCAAGCTGCTCTCGGTCGAGCTCGACCCGCGCGGCAACGTCAAGGCCAACACGCTCGACTATCAGACCTCGCGCCCGAACGTGTTCACCGCCGGCGACATGCGTCGCGGCCAGTCGCTGGTGGTCTGGGCCATCCGCGAGGGCCGGCTGTGCGCCCGGTCGATCGATACATTCCTGATGGGGAAGACGGATCTGCCGCGGTAGGGTCTGTCATTCCGGGGCGCGCCACTTGGCGCGAGCCCGGAATCCATCAGGCCCCAGCACTCATGGATGAATGGATTCCGGGCTCACGCTTCGCGCGCCCCGGAATGACGATCGGAGAGAGAGCCGTGCCTTCGGCTTTGTCTCATGAGACGCGCAAGCGTACCGCTCTCAATTCTGCAGCCTCACCCCCACCAACACCACCGTCCCCTGCGAGCTCGATCCCGCCTGGTTCGAATCCAGGATGTCGTGGCGCAGCGTGCCCTTGACCCAGATGTTGCGGTTGAGCTTGTAGATCAGATTGCCTTCGAGCGAGTAAGTCTTGTCGTTGCGGTTCTGGCCTTGGTAGTCGAGCGTGCCGTAGGTGAACTTGCCGATTGCGGTGAGCCAGCGGCGGAAATCGTGATCGACTTCGGCCGCGTAGGTGCGCACCAGCACGCCCGAGGAGCCGGGGACCGTGGTCTCGGCGATCTGCGTGTCGGTGACGAATTTCACCGTGGTGAGGCCGCTCGCGTTCCAGATCAGCGAGCCCGAGGTCAGGAAGCCCGACAGCTGGCTGAGACGCGGATCGGTGTAATTGCGCGCGGAATAGCCGACCGAGATCTCGCCGGTGAGGATGCGCGAGAACTCGAAGGACGAGCCGACCTTGGCGTAGCCGCCGTTCGAATCGCGCAAGTAGCCGTTGCGGTCGGCGGCCTGGTCGTGGACGCGGGTGTCGCCCTGGATCTCGACGAACGGCTTCAGGCCCGGCTTGAGGTCGTAGGAGAAGCGCCCGATGCCGCCATACTGGTTGAAGTCGCGATCGTTGTTGCTGAAGGTCGAGCCGTCAGTGAGCTTGGAGTCCGTGTAGGCGGTGCGATCGACCGTGGCGCCGGCGGCGACCTGGAAGCGATTGAAGGTCTGGTCGAAGCCGACAGTGGTGCCGTAGGCGGCGTAGACAGGATATTTCTGCAGGCCGGCCTGCACGTTCGGGCTGCCGGGATTGTCGGTGGCAAGGCGCAGGCGCAGCTGCGAGGTCAGCTTGAGATCGCGGTCGACGTCGAGGCGGCCGTCGACATGGCCGGTGAAATCGGGGCGATTGATCTCGACCGGCGAGGGGGAAGCAAAACCGTCGATCGTCGCCGGCATGTTGTTGGTGTAGCCGGAGAACGAGCCGCGCAGGTCGGCGACCAGCGCGTGGCGCTCCCAGTCGGACGCGACCAGAAGATCAGGCGCAACGACGAAGACCGGTGATCCCACCGGCTTGTTGAGGCGCGCCGGATTGGTGTCGTAGCCGGTGGAGAGTTCGAGCCCGCCCTTGATCAGGAAGCTGCCGGCATAGTCGCCGACGGCGCCGAACGGATCGTCATCCGCCTTGAGGCGGCGACGCAGCGGCTGGCCGGGCACGGTGCCCGCCATCGCCGCCGGCACCGGCGCCTTGTTCGCGGAGGCCGATGGCGGCGGCGCGATCTTGGGCAGGCCGAGCGTGGACGGCGGCGGCGCTGTGGTCGGCACCGGCGAGCCGGGACCGGCCGCGCGCTTCGGCTTCGGCTGGCCCGGATAGAGCTTGGGTTGCTGCCGCTTGCGGTTGAGCGAGTCGTAGCCGGAGCTGCTCGCGCCGGTGGCGGCAGGCAGGCCGTAAGTCGGGACCTGACCGATGCGCGAGGTTGCCGGTGTCTGCTGCCGCTTGCGCGGATCGGCACTGGGATCGGGCAGCGCCGGCAGCGCATCCGACGGCGCCTGCGGCACGCCCGCCGTACGCCGCGTCGGCAGCGTCTCTGGCGAGGCGAAGCCGCCGCGGTTGGGATTGAACAGGTCGGGCGTGAGGCTCTGGGCGCCTGCGGGAGCGCTTCCGAGGGCCGTCAGCGCGAGACCCGGCACAAGGCACGGCAAAGCGGCGCGCAGGAATTGCGCGCGTTTGCTCCGGCCGGTGCCTGGAGACGACCCCACGATGGAATAACTCCAACGAAATCAAACACTTTCACGACCATCCCCACGACGAGGCGGGAACCATCGTTAATGGAGTTAAAACAATTATGGTTAATGACCCGTTGAGGGTCTTGGCGCGCGCGTCGCTTCCGGAGGCGCGGCGTGCTAAGCAGGCGCCGACCGGGCGAATGCCCCCTCCTCCCTGGACCAGAACATGCCGAGTTCGAAACCGCTGATGACCGCATCATCCGGACCCATTCCCGACAGCGTCGAATCCGCGCTCCGCACCCTGGAGACGGAGAGCGGCGGCATCAACGCGCTCGCAGCCGCACTGCGCGGCCCGCTTGGCGAGGCGTTTGCCAAGACCGTCGACCTGATCCGCAACGCCAAGGGCCGCGTCATCGTCACCGGGCTCGGCAAGTCGGGCCATATGGGGCGCAAGATCGCCGCGACGCTGGCCTCGACCGGCACGCCCGCCTTCTTCGTGCACGCCGCCGAAGCCGGTCATGGCGACCTGGGCATGATCACCACCGACGACGTCATCATGGCGCTGTCCTGGTCCGGCGAGCAGCCGGAGATGAAGAACGTCGTGAATTATTCCGCGCGGTTCGCGATTCCCATGATCGCGGTGACGTCGAACGCGGCGTCCTCGCTGGGACAAGCCGCCGACATCGTGATCGAGCTGCCGAAGGCGCGCGAGGCCTGTCCGCACAATCTGGCGCCGACCACCTCGACCATGATGCAGGTCGCGGTCGGCGACGCCATCGCGATCGCGCTGCTCGAAGGCCGCGGCTTCACCGCGCTCGAGTTCGCGCATTTCCATCCCGGCGGCAAGCTGGGCGCGATGCTGAAATTCGTCCGCGACTACATGCGCACGGGCGCCGAGATTCCGGTCAAGCCGCTCGGCACCATGATGTCGGAGGCCGTGGTCGAGATGTCGGCCAAGGGTCTCGGCTGCGTCTGCATCGTCAACGACGCGAGCGAGGTCGCCGGCATCATCACCGACGGCGATCTGCGCCGCCACATGCGCCCGGACCTGCTGACGGCATCGGTCGACGAGATCATGACGAAGCAGCCGAAGACGGTGCCGCCCTCGATGCTCGCCACCGAGATGATCGAGGTGCTGAACACCCGCAAGATCACGACGCTGGTCGTGACCGAGGCGGGCAAGGTGGTGGGCATCGTGCATCTGCACGACCTGCTGCGGGCCGGCGTGGCGTAAGGTTTACCCGTCATCCCGGGGCAGCGCGAAGCGATGAGCCCGGGATCCATCGGGCCGCGGGGTTTCTGTCGCTATGGCTTCCGGGCTCGCGCCAAGTGCGCGCCCCGGAATGACGGTGTGCGTGTGGCCTGCAACTGCCTCCCCATCGTCGGTTAGAGCGCAGCCGGAAACCGCGCCGCATTCTCCTCCAGCGGCAGTTGCAACCCATTCGCCAGATACGACACCGTGCGGTAGAAACCGCACAAGAGCATGATCTCCAGGATCTGCGCCTCGTCGTAGTTCACCGACAGAGCGGCAAACTCCTCGTCGCTCAACGTCGCGCGGCGATGCAACGCGTCGACCACCGCGATCAGCGCCTGCTCGGCCGGCGACCAACAGGGTGACGTCGCATCGCCCTGCACGGTCGCCCTGATCTCTTCCTCAGTCAGCTTCGCCGGCCCGGCGAAGATCGCGATATGGACGCCCCACTCGTACTCGCATCCGTTCAGCGCGCAGGTGCGATCGATGACGATCTCGCGCTGACGCAGGGAGAGCGGGCCGGGATCGAGCAGGCCGCCGGCCCGAAACTTGTCCCAGGCACGGGCTGTGGCCCGCCATCACACGGAACAGCATCAGCGGCGGCGCGCCGCGCATGATGCGATCGAACTGCGCCTGGATCTCCGGGGGATAAGGCGGCGCGAGCGGGGCAATGCGCGGTATGGCTTCGGACATGGGCCAATTCCTTTGCTACATTTATCGTAGCAAGACGCTACACTATCTGTAGCGACACGCAAGGGACCGCCGATGGCGAAACAGGCCGACTCCAAGACACATAGCGTCCGCGGCTCGCGCACGGGCCGCCCGATCATGGTGCTGCTCGACCTGCTCGGCCGGCGCTGGAGCCTGCGAATACTCTGGGAGTTGCGCGGCGAGCCCCTCACCTCCCGCGCCTTGCGCACCGCCTGCGACGACGCCTCGCCCACGGTGCTGCAGGCGCGGCTGACGGAGCTGCGCGAGGCGGGCTTCGTGGAGCTTGAAGAGGGCGGAGGTTATGGGCTGACGGCGCTGGGGCGGGACTTGTGCGAGATGGTCATGCCACTGCACCGCTTTGCGGAGCGGTGGAAGAGCTCGTCCCCCTCTCCCCGCTTGCGGGGAGAGGGTCGGGGTGAGGGGGGGCCTCCGCGCAGACGGTGAGAGACGGACTCGCGGAGACTCCCCCTCACCC
>NZ_LFJB01000124.1:0-21414 GCF_006658625.1 Bradyrhizobium sp. UNPF46 | reverse complement strand
TCGCAGCAGAGCGTGCTGCAGCTGCTCCGCTAATTTAGAGAGAGCCAAGGTCGCCATTCGAGATTTCGCGGCGGGGCTAACGCCCCGCCTTTCTTTTGAGGGAGATCGCTAAGACAAGATTAGCTGAGATCGGCGCGCATCACGGCAAGCGAGTTTACATCGTGCGTGCGTGGATCTAGCGTTGCGCTGACGAAGAGCTCCGTGACCCGTAATTATCCGGAGTGCTTCCAAGCACAACACGTAAGCAAATCTTAAGCGGTGCTGCCTAGGGTCGGGAAAGAAATCCTTAAGCGCGTACAACGCGCTAGGTAACCTCCAGGGTGTGATTGATGTCGAATTCCGCTGCCTCGGCTTATGCGCGTGTTGCAACGACCACCGCATCTCCTCGCGACATCGAGGCGCAGACCCTGCTGAAGGCCGCGAACAAGCTCCAGGATGCGGTGAACAACGCCGATCCGCTCAGCGAGCAGACCATGCAGGCCCTGATGTTCAACCGCAAGCTCTGGACCATCTTCCTGAGCGAGGCGATGCGCGACAACAATCCGCAGCCGATCGACGTCCGGCAGAAGATCGCCAACATCAGCGTGTTCGTGCTGAGCCAGACCGCCGCGCTGCAGATGAGCCCGCAGTTCGATCACTTCCGTCCGCTGATCGAGATCAACCGCAACATCGCTGCCGGTCTGTCCGGGCGGCCGTGACGGCGACTCGTGTGATCGCTGCATCACGAGCATCCCAGACCAATTGTCCTTCGGAAATGCGAATGTCGCGCTGACCGGTGCCGGTCAGACGCGGAGCGTCGCCATCGATCGCGTGATCGTCAGGCGCTGACGTCCGTGCTGAGCGGGCGCGAAGGCTCGGACTTCATGTCCAGGGCATGGAAATAGGCCCGCCGGCGCAGCATCGCTTCGTCAGGGAACTGGTTGACCACCGCTTCGGTCTTGTCGTTGACGACCTGGAAGACCATGGATGCCGACGCCTGGTCGAACACGACCTGGCGCGAGATGTTCTCGTGGCTCGGCAGATCGTTGCGCACAGGCGCGCTCGTATCCGCCGCGGCGACCGTCTGGCTCACCGGAAGATCAGTCTGCACAGCCTCGTTCGCCGCCGCGTTTGACGTCGCTGCGATCTGCACGGGGGCCGGGATCCCCACCGGCCTGATGCTGAAATCTGTACTCATGGCAGCCTCCTGGTTGCCTCACGTGAGTCAAATCCCAACCCCTCTCAATACGCAACCATGGAACACCAGGACTGAAGACCTGGTAAGGAAACGTGCCTAACCGCGCGACGATATCGCCGCGCGGTTTTTCGTAAAATTGTTGCTTGTTTTCGCGTGCGCTCAGAGCGAGCGGCTGACCGCGAGCGGCGTGATGTGGCGCGGACCTGGAGCCGCGCGGCGCCCCGCGGCCGTATAGGTGTTCGGCACGTTGCGCTTCTGGATCTCGGCATTGACGCCGCGCACGACGCTTTCGGAGACCGCGTGTGCGGTCGCGAGCACGGTGAGATTGACCTGGAGCATCGCGCGGAACGCGTCGTGGTGGCGGTGCAGCGTCGAGAGCAGCTCCGGCGCGGACTTCGCGAGCTGAGGCTGGTTGGCCTTCAACTGGCTGACGGCAGCGACGTAGTTGCGCGACAGCTCCTGCTTCTTGCTCTCGAACGTCATCGCCTCGCGGACCTTGCCGGCGCGAACGAGCTCGGTCTCGCGCTCGATCAGTCCGAGCAGCGCGTTCATCGCATCCATCAGGTCTTCGGCGAGCTTGCGCGCCTCGGTGCTGCCAGGCGCAGTGGCCGGGCGCTGGGCCTGCATCGGCTGACGTGAGGCGTTGAACTGGTTCATCTCGTTGGACCTTATGCCGTACGAAGAGTGGTTTTCGCCTGCTGGATGATCAGGGTACGATAGACGTCACGGGCCACGCCGACGCCGCCGGCATTGGCGAAGTTCTTGGAATATTGCTCGGTCAGCATCGAACGCCACACGCCGGTGCCCGGCGTGTCGCCGAACGGGCCTTCGCCCTTCAGGCCCGAGGTCATCTGCGAGAACATGCTGTTGAGGAACATCGCCTCGAAATCGGTGGCTGTCTTCTGCGCCTTGGCCTGCTGTTGCGGCGAGACCTTTTGCAGCGCGGCCGCGAGGTCGAAATCGGGCCGGCCGTTGCGGCTCTCGACCGAGAAGGCCGAGGAGTTGGAGAGGCGCGGGGTGTTGATCGCGTTGGTCTGCATCACATCACCTCGATGTCGGCTTCGATCGCGCCGGCGGCCTTGATCGCCTGGAGGATGCTGATCATGTCGCGCGGGCCGATGCCGAGGCCGTTGAGGCCGTCGACGAGCTGCTGGAGCGAGACACCGTCCTTGACGACGGCCAGCTTCTTGCCGTCCTCGGTGACGGTGACGCTGCTGCGCGGCGCAACCACGGTGCGGCCGCGCGACAGCGGATTGGGCTGGCTCACCTGCGGGCTCTCGGAAATCGTGACCGTGAGGTTGCCCTGCGCGACCGCGACGGTGGCGACGCGGACGTCGCGGCCCATCACGATGATGCCGCTGCGTTCGTCGATGATGATCTTGGCGGCGAGATCCGGGTCGACCTGGAGCTGCTCGATCTCGGTGAGAAAGGCGACGACGTTGCCCTTGAACTCCGGAGGGACCGACAGCTGCACCGTGGAGGGATCGATCGGCTCGGCGGTCTTGACGCCGAGATAGTCGTTGATGGCCGCCGCGATCCGCTTGGCGGTGGTGAAGTCGGCATTGCGCAGCGCCAGGCGAACGTTCGGCAGGCGGTTGAGCGCGAACTCGATCTCGCGCTCGATGATGGCGCCGTTGGCGATGCGTCCGACGGTCGGAACGCCGCGCACGATCTTGGCCGCTTCGCCCTCGGCCTGGAAGCCGGAGATCGCGAGCGAGCCCTGCGCCACGGCGTAGACATTGCCGTCGGCGCCTAACAGGGGGGTGACGAGCAGGGTGCCGCCCTGGAGGTTCTTGGCATCGCCGAGCGCGGACACCGTGACGTCCATGCGTGTGCCCTGGGTGGCGAAGGCCGGCAGATTGCCGGTCACCATCACGGCGGCGACGTTGCCGGTGCGGATGGTGGCGCCGCGGATGTTGACGCCCATGCGCTCGAGCATCGCCTGCAGCGACTGCTTGGTGAAGGGGATGTTGTTGAGCGTGTCGCCGGTACCGTTGAGGCCGACGACGAGGCCGTAGCCGATGAGCTGGTTCTGCCGCACGCCTTCGATGTTGGCGAGGTCCTTGATGCGCGAGGTCGCGCTTGCGGACGCGACCGACAGCACCAGCGCTGACAGCGCCGCGCAGGCCACCCCGACAATCCTCACCCAACGAACGCTTGGCATCCTCTGCTCCCCAAGGATCCTCAAAAGGCTCCTCAAATCTCGGACCAATCTCAACACTCCCATGTCGAGCTGGTCCGGCGCTGTCCTTGCGAGGGCTGTGCCAACCCGGGGTGACAGGGGTAGGTCGCTGAATAGGTTGAATAAATCTGTTTCGACTGGCGTCAGCCGGCGTTCGCCCTGAGGAGCGAAACTGCCGCCTATCGGCAGATTTTGCCGGGCTGTTTACGCCCCGTTAACCATAAGACAGCGAAGGTGACGGCATCGATCACCCGGATTCTTTCCGATGCGCATCTACGGACCGAACGGCACCACGCTTGGAACGCCGGCCAGCCAGGCCAGGCGAACCGGCTCCGGCACCTTCGTGCTGCCCGACACGTCGTCGGCGCAGGAGACACGGAGCGCTGCGGCGCCGAAGGCCGCCGCCAACATCGACGGGCTGCTTGCCCTGCAAGGCGTCGAAGAGGATCCGATCGAGCGGCGCAAGCGCTCGGTCGCTCGCGGCAGGACTGCGCTCGACGTGCTCGACGATCTCAAGATGGGTCTGTTGTCCGGCAATCTCGACAAGTCGACCGTGTTGCGGCTGCGGGACGCTGCGGCGAACCTGAAATCGTCCTCGGGCGATCCGGGTCTCGATGCGGTGCTCTCCGAGATCGAACTGCGCGTCGAGGTCGAACTCGCCAAGGCCGGGCAGGGGTAGCTGCTAAATCCGTCACCCTGAGGCGCTTTTCATGCGGCGCATGCGCCGTATGAAAAGCCTCGAAGGGCGACGAGCCCGGCCTGCTTCATCCTGGCCGTACATCCTTCGAGGCTCCCGGCGCGATGCTTTGCATCGCACCACTCGCACCTCAGGATGACGGGACTCCCAGACGGACTCCCATAAGCCTGTCTTCGCAGCGGCCTACGCCGCTTCCTCCTTCTGCTGCGCGTCGTAGCGGCGCTGGGCGGCGAGAACGTCTTTCAGATTCTGCTCGGCCCAATCGCGTAAGGGATCGACCGCGCCGGCGAGCGTCAGTCCGAGCTGCGTGATCGAATACTCCACCGTCACGGGCACGGTCGCGATGGCATGGCGTCTGATCAGGCCGTCACGTTCGAGCGATTTGAGAACCTGGCTCAGCATCTTCTGAGAAATGCCTTCGATCGTACGGCGCAACTGATTGAAACGCATCGGCTGCTCGCGCAGCAGCAACAGGATCAGCACAGCCCATTTGTCGCCGACGCGGTCGAGGATCTGGCGGGTGGGGCAGTTCGCTGCATAGACGTCGGGTTTCATGGTCGAGCCTCGGACTCCATTTTCGTCGCTTGCGATGCGCATGGGGGTTACCCTTGTGTAATCAGGTAAGCACAAAGTGCTCTCTTAACACCAGCATTCTTTGCGATATCTGGTTTCTGATAGTTACCTAAGAAGCAAAGGAAGCCTTCCATGAAAATCGCAGTTGCCGGCGCCTCGGGCCGGGCGGGGTCGGAGATCACCAAGGAACTGGCCCGCCGCGGCCACGCGGTCACCGCCATCGCCCGGAACCCGGAGAAGATCGCGGTCCTGCCGAACGTCACGCCGACCAAGGGCGACGTGCTCGACCAGGCCGGCCTTGCCAAGCTGTGGTCCGGCCACGACGTCGCCGTGAGTTCCGTGCACTTCCTGGCCAGTGACGCCCGCAAGCTGATCGATGCGGCGAAGGACGCCAAGGTTGGCCGTTACCTCGTCGTCGGCGGCGCCGGCAGCCTCGAGGTCGCGCCGGGCGTGAAGCTGGTCACGACTCCCAATTTTCCGGCCCAGTACAAGGCGGAAGCCGAGGCGGGCTCTGCCTTCCTCGACCTGTTGAGGCACGAGAAGGAGCTGAACTGGACCTTCATTTCGCCGTCCGCGCTGTTCGTCGAGGGGGAACGCACCGGCAAGTTCCGCCTCGGGACCGATCAGCTTCTCGCAGATGCGAACGGCAAGAGCTGGATCACCTTCGCCGACTACGCCATTGCGCTCGCCGATGAGATCGAACGCCCCGCCCATCCGAGGCAGCGCTTCACGGTCGGCTACTAGGCCTTCGGCCGCCCCCGATCCCTTCCGGATAAACCTTCCTGTGCAAGGGCTTGGGGGCGCCAGCCGGACGGTGAGGGAAATATTGTCTGTCACAGGAGGCCACTATATAAGGCCCGGTTCAACGGACCCTGTTTCCGTTGCGAGTCGTTGCTTAGACAGATAGGCCTCCCTTGGAAAAGTTGAAAAACTACCGACCGACCGAAAAAGAGCCTTTCATGAACGACCGGCAGAAGGAGTACTTCCGTTTGAAGCTCCTCGCCTGGAAGGATGAGATCCTCAAAGAGTCCAAGCTCACCCTGCAAGCCCTGCAGGAGGAGAACGTGAACCACCCCGATATTGCCGATCGGGCATCGTCCGAAACCGACCGCGCCATCGAACTCCGCGCCCGCGACCGCCAGCGCAAGTTGATCGCCAAGATCGACGCCGCGCTCCAGCGCATCGAGGACAACACCTACGGCTATTGCGAGGACACCGGCGAGCCGATCTCTCTGAAGCGGCTCGAAGCCCGGCCCATCGCGACGCTCTCGGTGGAAGCGCAGGAGCGCCACGAGAAACGCGAGAAGGTCTATCGCGACGAATAAAGCCCGAGCCGCAGCGATGCGGCTCTTTGTTTTTGGACGCAAGGCGCCGTTTCGCGCCGCGATCAGCATTTTGCCTGTCGCCTGCCGCCGCGTGTCCCAACGCGCGAGCGCGAGCGCCAAAAGTGAATCATGATCAATGGGCTAGACTCGATTCCTCCGAGCTCACGTGAGTTCGGATGAGAAACAGCCTTCACTTCAGGTGCGGGAGATTTTGCGAGTCGCATCAACGAGATCGGCTCGGATGCTGAGAGACCGATCCAGCAGCTTCATACATCGCTGCAATCAGGCCTGCTGCGACGCCACGAGGCGCGCATCCCCATAAAGCCTGGACCAGCTCAATATTTCCTTAAACGCCGGTAGCAGGCCGTAGGCCGCATCCGTCAGCTCGTATTCGACCTGCAACGGCCTCGAAGCCACGACGGTGCGCGACACCAGCCCGTCCTGCTCGAGCTCGCGCAATTGCGTGGTCAGCATGTGCTGGGTGATGCCGCCGATCGAGCGTCGCAACGCGCCGAAACGTACCGCGCCGTTCATCAGCGCGAACAGGATCTCCAGCTTCCACTTGCCGCCGAGGGCATGGATGGCCCGCTTGAAGTCGGCGAGCAGGGCAGGGTCGGGGCTGCAATCGCAGTCGACGTCGCAGGCACTGGTCAGGTTTTCCATACCGGTCTCGAAATCCATTCTACTTGCTCCCCGGAAGATAGTGACCAGATGCCGCCTTGAGCAGGGTGGCGGAACCAATTCGCCGGCCCGTGCAAAGAGGGGAATTTGGCAATGAGCACTGTTCTGGTCACCGGCGGGTCGGGCTTCGTCGGCATCCATGTCGTCCTGCAACTTCTGGCCGCCGGCCACACGGTGCGGACGACGGTGCGCCGGCCGGAGCGGCAGGCCGACGTGCTGGCCATGCTGCGCGAGGGCGGGGCGGCTTCGCCCGAGCGCCTGTCCTTCTTCACCGCCGACCTCGTCCGGGGTGAGGGGTGGCGTGAGGCCGTCGCGGGCTGCGACTACGTGCTCCACGTCGCCTCGCCGCTCTCCACCAGTGTTCCCAAGGACGAGAACGAGATGATCATCCCGGCCCGGGACGGCACGCTCCGGGTGCTGCGTGCCGCGCGCGAGGCCGGCGTCAGGCGCGTCGTGATCACCTCGTCGCTGGGTGCGATCGGCTATGGCCACAAGCCGCGTGAAAAACCGTTCGACGAGACCGACTGGACCAACCTCGGCGGTGCCGACGTGCAGCCCTATATCAAGTCCAAGACGCTGGCCGAGCGGGCGGCCTGGGATTTCGTCGCGGGCGAGGGCGGCGGGCTGGAGCTGTCGGTGGTCAATCCCGCCGGCATTTTCGGTCCCGTGCTGGGGCCGGACTTCTCCGGCTCGATCGAGATCGTCAAATCGCTGCTCGACGGCGCCATGCCGGCGGTGCCGCGCGTCTATTTCGGCGTGGTCGATGTGCGCGACGTTGCCGACCTGCATCTGCGGGCGATGACCGCACCGGAAGCCAGGGGCGAGCGCTTCATCGCCGTCTCCGGCGAAGCGCTGTCGATCCTCGACATCGCCAGGGTGCTGCGGCGGGAACTGGGCCCGCGGGCGCGCCGGGTTCCGCGATTGCAGGCCCCGGACTGGCTGGTGAGGCTCGCCGCACATCGGATTCCGCTGCTGCGCGCCGTGGTGCCGATGCTCGGCAAGGTCAGGCATTCCACCAGCGCCAAGGCGCGATCGCTGCTGGGCTGGGAGGCGCGCTCCAATGATGAAGCGATCCTGGCGACGGCCGAGAGCCTGATCCGGCTTGGCCTGGTCAAGGCGTGAGGTCACGCGCCGCCCGCGCTTGTCAGGCCGGGGCGGGGATGCTCCACTGCCGCGCATGATCGCGTAGCGTGGGAGGCGGCGCCGATGGACAAAATTCTCGAGGCCGCAAAGGCGATCGCGCTGGCGCGGCGCAACCATGCGCCGCTTGCCGCGCTCGAGGTTCCCCCGGCCGACGAGGCCGAAGGGTACCAAGTCCAGCGTGCGCTGCACGATCTGCTGCTGCCGCATGTCGGTCCGCTGGTCGGCTACAAGATCGGCTGCACCAGCCAGGTGATGCAGGAGTACATCGGCATTCCGCACCCCTGCGGCGGCGGCGTGTTCCAGAAGGGCGTGCACGAGAGCGGCGCGAAGCTCGCCACCTCCAAATATGTCCGCGTCGGTGTCGAATGCGAGATCGCGGTGCGGCTGAAGCGGGACCTCGCCGCCGGCGAGGCGCCGTTCACGGCCGAGTGGGTTGGTGAGGCGGTCGAGTCCTACCATCCCGCCATCGAGATCGTCGACGACCGCTACGTGAAGTGGGAGACGATGGGCGCGCCGACGCTGATCGCGGACGATTTCTTCGCCGCCGGCTGCGTGCTGGGACCGTCCGTGCCGCGCTCGTCGGTGCCGGATCTGAAGGCGATCAAGGGCCGCGCGATTCTCAACGGCGAGGAGGTCAGCCACGGCACCGGCGCCGACGTGCTCGGTCATCCCCACAACGCGCTCGCCTGGCTCGCCAATCATCTCGCCGCGGACGGCAAGGGACTGCATGCGGGGCAGCTCGTTCTCACCGGCAGCCTGGTCAAGACGCTGTGGCTGAAGGCCGGCGACAAGGTGCGGATGGAGCTGGACGGGCTCGGCGTGGTGGAGGCGGAGTTTACGTGATCCATGCGCGGTCTCGTGCCCCGGACGCAGCGCAGCGCTCCCCTGGCGATGCGAAGCATCGTCCAGCGAGCGGTGCGCTGCAGAGCCGGGGCCCATGCTGGACCGTGGGGTGTGGCTTTCTGGGTCCCGGCTCTGCGCCGCACCGCTGACGCGCACAAGCAGAGCCAGCAGGCTGATATCAGCGTCGCGCTTCGCCGGTGGCGCGATTACAAGGCGCGCAAGCGCAATGAGGGATAGGCGGATGCCGTTGACCCACAGTTTTCAAGAGACCATTCGCGCGCGGGCCCAGCGCGATCCCGCCTTTCGCGAGGCGCTGTTTCAGGAGGCAATGCAGGGCTTGCTGCAGGGAGACGTCGACTATGGCCGCACCGCGCTGCGGACCTACATCAATGCCACCATCGGTTTCGAGCGCTTGAGCGAAGTGCTGGACCGCCCGCCGAAAAGCCTGATGCGGATGTTCGGACCGCGCGGCAATCCAACGGCTGAGAACCTGATGGCGGTAATCCACGCGCTGCAGACGGAGACGGGCGTGCATCTGGAGATCCGCGCCGTGGCCAGCGCGGCGTGAGGAGCAGGCGCTCTCTCCGCCGGCATTGAGGAGCTTCGCGGCCAAGCAATCCAGAGTTGTTTCGCGAGGAATTCTGGATTGCTTCGCTTCGCTCGCAATGACGGAGCTTGCGGCAGCTGCGTTGCTGCAATTGCGCGGCCCTCACTCGCTGCATGAGCCGACCATCGCCCAAAATACATGCGGCCCTCGCCAGGGGAGCTAGCGAGGGCCGCGTCGTACATCGTCGTTCGCGCCTAGGTTCGCGAACACGATGTGGGAGCTCTTGAAGAGGCTTAGAAGGGCAGCAGCACGTCCATGACTTGCTGGCCGTAGCGCGGCTGTTGCACGTCCATGATCTGGCCGCGGCCGCCATAGGCGATGCGGGCCTGTGCGATCTTGGTGGAATCGATGGTGTTGTCGCTCTGGATGTCTTCGGGGCGGACGATGCCGGCGACCACGAGCTCGCGGATCTCGTAGTTGACGCGGATCTCCTGCTTGCCCTCGACCACGAGGTTGCCGTTCGGCAGCACCTGGGTGACGACGGCGGCGACGTTGGTCTGCAAGGCTTCGGTGCGGTTGACCGAGCCCTTGCCGTCGCTGGAGGCGGAGGAGTCGGCCGTGAGGATGCGGCCGGGCAGCACCTTCTGCGCCTGCGCGCCGAGGGTCTTGGCGCCGATGAAGTCGGTGATGCCGGAATCTTCCGAATTGGTGCGGCTGCGCTGGGTCTCGTTGGCGATGTTGGCCTTGTCCGTGATGTTCACGGTCACGGTCAGGAGGTCGCCGACCTGGCGGGCGCGCTGGTCCTTGAAGAAGGCACGGCTGCCGTTGCGCCACAGCGAGTTCGGATTGTAGGAGGCGACTTCCGGCTTCGGCATCGGCATCTGCACCGGCTTGTAGCCGGGCTGCGTCGTCGGATTGTCGATCGCCGACAGCTTCGGTTGCTCGCCGATCTGCGACAGGCGGTCGATCGATGAGCAGCCGCCCAGCGCGCTAGCTGCCAGCAGAAGCGCGGAGATCGCGATGCGACGAAGACGGTAAGCCGAACTGAAAGCGGACATGACGAACTCTTACTTGGCTTGAGCTTGCGAGACGCGAGCTTGCGGGATCTGGGCTTCTGCGATCTGGGCCGGCGAGGCGGGGGCCTGCACCAGGCTGCGGAGGAGAGCTGCGGTGTCGACGGGGGCGGGCGCCTCGTCGCGCTTGAGCGAGGAGGTCTGCTCGACCGCGGGCGGCATCGGTGCGGACTGGCTCGCGCCCTGGATCGTCACCTGGCCGCGGCCGGTGACGACGCCGGTCAGCGTGCGCTTGGATTGCAGATTGAGCACGCTGACGGTGTCGCCCTCGGCGCCGCTCTCGATCGCCTTGCCGCGCGTGGTGAGGTAGAGGCCGGGCGCCTGGAAGATGACGGTCACGGCCTGGTCGCGCACGACGAAGTCGGGCTTGACGATGTCGGCGGCACGAAGCGGCGTGCCCGCCCGCATCGGCCGGCGCAGCTGCATGCCGACGCTGCGCTCGCGCGAGGCGGGCTCGCCGGTGACCTCGGCCTTGGGCCGGCGCTCCAGTGCGACGTCGGAGGCCTTCAGCAGATCGGCACGGTCGATGTCGCGCGTCAGCACGGCCACTTCCACGGTCTCGATCGCGGTGCCGGTGAAGCGCAGCTTGGTCGGCGCCGGATTGTTGTCGTTGTTGATCTCGAAGCCGATGTCGAAACGGCCGCTGCGGGCGTCATAGCGGGTTGCCACCGCCTGGAGCGCGCCGGTGTTGGAGGCGTCCAGCCGCATGTCGGCGACGCCGCGGTCGAAGGTGACGGTGATGTTGGCGGCATCGCCAAGGCCGAAGCGGCGCTCGAGCGCCGAGGCCACCGCGTTTTCGAGGTCCTTGTTGGCGAGGGTGCGGGCGAGGCGGGTGACCTGGACTTCCCTGATGTCGCCGGTCATCACGCCGATCACCTGCTTTGCGCGCAACACCGACAGGACTTGCGCGACCGGCAGCGCGCCGGTGGTGCCGAGATCGGGCGAGCGGTAGACCGGGATCAGCGCGGCCGAGCCGGCATTGTCGATGAGATCGCCGACCCGCACCACGTCCGAGGTCACGGTGACGCTCGCGCGCAGCGTCGGCGCCGCGATGACGTCGTCGGCGGCCTGCGCCGGCAGCGCCAGCAGCAGGAGAGCGGAGATCGTGGCGAGGGTGGTGCGGATCATCGTCATTACCTCAGCGGAACAGCGCCGTGGTCGATTGCATCATCTGGTCGGCGGCGCTGATCACCTTGGCGTTCATCTCGTAGGCGCGCTGGGCGGCGATCAGGTCGCTCATCTCCGAGACGACGTCGACATTGGCCTGCTCGAGGCTGCCCTGGGTGATCTTGCCGTAGCCCTCGGAGTTCGCGGTGCCGTCCTGCGGCGGGCCGGACGAGGGGGTCTCGGTGAACTGGTTGCTGCCGACCGGCTGCAGGCCCGCCTTGTTGATGAAGCGGGTCACGCCGATCTGGCCGACGATCGAGGAGGTCGACGAGCCCGGCAGCGTCACCGAGACCTGGCCCTGCTCGCTCACGGTGATGCCGGAGGCGTTGTTCGGAATCGTGATCGTCGGCTGCACCGGGTTGCCCTGGGCGGTGACGACGCGGCCCTGATTGTCCATCTGGAAGGTGCCGTCGCGGGTGTACTGATAGGTGCCGTCGGGCATCAGGATCTTGAAGAAGCCTTCGCCGGACATCGCAAGGTCGAGATCGTTGCCGGTCTGCGACAGGGTGCCCTGCGTCATGCTGCGCGGCGTGCCGACGGTCTTGACGCCGCCGCCGATGTCGACGCCGACGGGCAGGATGGTGCCCTGGTCCGAGGCCTGCGCGCCGACGCGGCGCACGTGCTCGTAGATCAGGTCCTGGAACGCCGCCGTCTGCTTCTTGAAGCCGGTGGTGCGGAGGTTCGCGATGTTGTTGGAGATCACCTGAACGTTGAGTTCCTGTGCCGCCATTCCGGTCGCTGCGGTGTGAAGCGCCTGCATGTCAGTTCTCTCCTAATCAGGCCGGAACGTCGGCGAGCTTCTCGATCGCCGATTTGTGGAGGTCGCTCTGCTGCTGGAGCAGATTGGCGATGGCGGTGTAGCTGCGCATGACCTCGACCATGCGAGTCATCTCGCCGACCGAATTCACGTTCGACTTCTCGATATAGCCCTGCTGCACGGTGGACTTGGTGTCGGCCTGCTGGGTCGCGGAGCCGGCGCTGTAGAGGTTGGCGCCGAGCTTGGTCAGCTTGGTCGGATCGTCGAACGAGGCCATGCGGATCTTGCCGCGGATCGAGTCGGTCTTGGCGGTGCCTTCGAGCACCGTGATGGTGCCGTCGGGCGCGACGTTGATGTCGTGGTCGGTCGGCTGGAAGGTGATCGGGCCGCCGGTGCCGAGCACCAGATTGCCGTCCGAGGTGACGAGCTGGCCGGTCGAGTTGAGCGAGAATTTGCCGTCGCGGGTGAAGAGCTCGCCGCCATTGGCCTGCACCGCGAAATAGGCGTTGCCGCTGATCGCCATGTCGAGCGGATTTTTGGTCGGCTCCATCGGCCCCTGGCCGATGTCGCGGTAGGTGCCGCGGTCCTGCACATAGGAGACCCGGCGGTCCGCGCCGATGAAATTGTCCTCACGCGCGTTCGAGTTGAGGTACTCCTCGAACAGCGAATGATCGGCCTTGAAGCCGTTGGTGTTGGCATTGGCGACGTTGTTGGCGATGACATCCATCTGCCGCTCCAACGTCATCTGCCGTGACAAGCCGATCAGAAGCGCGTTCTGCATCGGATGATCTCCCCTGAGTGGGACCTGCCATTTCGCTCTCCCAAGCGCCTTGGCGGACCCCGTGAACGAGACTGTCGGGTTCTCCCAAACCGTTCGGTCTCGGCCCTCTCTCAGCGAAAGCCGTGCCAACCTGAAAAAACTAGATATTTCAATGGATTGTCGATTTCTTGAGGGGACGGGAGGGCGGCAGAAAGGTTCTGTTAGCCATGTTTGCCCGGCAGATTTTTCCTAGCTGAGGCCCAATCGAAAGATTCCGTTAACCATTATTACCGTAGCGTTTGCCATGAAGAGGAGCGCATTGCGCCGGGGCATTTGTATCGCGTCACTGTCTTGAGGCTTCGCTCTTTCGACCCCTTTGAGAGATCCGGGCGCGGCGACCATGGCAGAGAATGAAGCAGAAGGCGGCGCAGCCGCCGAGGGCGCGGAAGCCGCTCCGCCGAAGAACAAGCTGAAGCTCATCATCATGGCCATCGGCCTGCTCGCCGTCCTCGGCGGTGGTGCTGCGACCTGGTTCTTCTTCTTCCGTCACGGCGACGACGAGCACCATGCCGAGGTCGCGCCGCCGCCGAAGCCGCCGGCCTTCGTCGACGTCCCCGACATGATGGTCAACCTCGCCGGCGCGCCGGGCGAGCGCGTGCAATATCTGCGGCTGAAGATCGTGCTGGAGCTGAAGGAAGAGAAGCAGGTCGAGGCGATCAAGCCGACGATGCCGCGCGTCACCGACATCTTCCAGACCTATGTGCGCGAGCTGCGCCCCTCCGACCTCAACGGTTCCGCCGGCATCTTCCGCCTCAAGGAGGAGCTGACCAAGCGCGTCAACGCGGCGGTCGCCCCGATCCAGGTCAGCGCGGTGCTGTTCAAGGAAGTCGTGATCCAGTGAAGACGCTGCGGAAGGGCACGGGCTAGCGTCATGGCCGGCAACGAGCAAATGGACCAGGATGCGATTGCCGCCCAATGGGAGGCGTCGCTCGATTCCGAGGATCCTGCGGAGGCCGCCAAGGCCGCTGCCGAAAACGAACTATCCGAGACCATGGCGCTGCAATGGGCGGCCATGGTCGAGGACGGCAGCCGCGATCTCGGCAGCGGCAAGAATTCCGGCGAGCGGGTGCTGTCGCAGGAGGAGATCGACAATCTCCTCGGCTTCACCGTCGGCGACGTCACGCTGGACGACCATTCCGGCATCCGCGCGATCATCGATTCGGCGATGGTCTCCTACGAGCGTCTGCCGATGCTCGAAATCGTCTTCGACCGCCTGGTGCGGCTGATGACGACGTCCTTGCGCAATTTCACCTCCGACAACGTCGAAGTCTCGCTCGACCGCATCACCTCGGTGCGTTTCGGCGACTACATGAACTCGATCCCGCTGCCTGCCGTCCTCACCGTCTTCAAGGCCGAGGAGTGGGAAAACTTCGGCATGGCGACGGTCGATTCCAACCTGATCTATTCGATGATCGACGTGCTGCTCGGCGGCCGCCGCGGCACCAGCCAGCTCCGCATCGAGGGCCGGCCCTACACCACGATCGAGACCGAGCTGGTCAAGCGGCTGGTCGAGGTGGTGCTGGCCGATGCCGAGCAGGCGTTCCGGCCGCTGTCGCCGGTCACCTTCACGATCGACCGGCTCGAGACCAATCCGCGTTTCGCCGCGATCAGCCGTCCCGCCAATGCCGCGATCCTGGTGCGCCTGCGCATCGACATGGAAGACCGCGGCGGCAACATCGAACTCCTGCTGCCTTATGCGACCATCGAGCCGATCCGGGGCGTCCTGCTCCAGATGTTCATGGGCGAAAAGTTCGGCCGCGATCCGGTCTGGGAAGGCCATTTCGCCACCGAAATCGTGCAGGCCGAGATCGCCGTCGATGCCGTGCTCTACGAGGCCGACATCCCGCTCAAGCAGCTGATGCGGCTCAAGGTCGGCGACACGCTGCCGCTGGACATGCGCGCGGATGCCAACGTCACCGTGCGCTGCGGCGACGTCACGCTGACCGAGGGGCGGATGGGCCGGGTCGGCGACCGCGTCGCGATCCGCGTGACGAAACCCTTGCGCAAGCCAAGTACGACACTTGCGATGTTCGAGAAGGTGGACGAGCAGAACAAGATGATGGAGGCCCCATGAACCACTCCCTGGGAATGGCGATCGAGACGCTGGTGGCTATCCTGCTGATGCTGACCATCGTCTACTGCGTCATGCTCAACAAGCGCCTGACGCGGCTGAAGGCGGACGAGCATTCGCTGAAGGCGGTGATCGGCGAGCTGATCACCGCAACCGAGATCGCGGAACGTGCGATCGGCGGGCTGAAGCTCGCCGTGCGCGACGTCAACGAGAATCTCGGCAGCCAGCTCGCCGCGGCGACGCAGATGTCGGACCAGCTCTACAAGCAGCTCGGCGAAGCCGACAACGTGGTGCGGCGCCTGTCCAAGATCGCGATCGCCGCGCGCCCCGTCACCAATCCGGAGACAGTTTCCGCGACGGCGCCGAAGCCGTCGACGGCAAAGGCGGTCGCGGCGGCGGCCGAAGCCTTCTCCGAGCGCCGACGATCCAACGGCCTTGCCGCGTGAAGTGAGGATATGAAATCCTTCCGTAACATCCGCGTCATTCCGGTCGTCCTGGTGGCCGTCGCCGGCCTCGCCACGCTGAAGGTGGCGGGCCTCGTGATCAATGGCGGCTATGTCTTCGACTACAAGCCGAACCAGACCAAGAAATCCTGGGCGCAGGAGAATCTGAACTTCCCGACCGGCCGCGAGGAACCGGAGATCATCACCGGCTCGACCCACGGCGCGCCGAAGGAGGCGCCGAAGCCGGCCGCGCCCGAGAGCAAGCCCGAGGGCGGCACACCCGTCAAGATCGAGGAAGGCCAGCCGCAGGTCTCGGCCTCCGAGCGCGCGATCCTCGAGCGGTTGCAGGCGCGCCGCCAGGAGATCGAGGCGCGCCAGCGCGAGATCGACATTCGCGAAAGCCTGCTCAAATCGGCCGAGAAGCGCATCGAAGGCAAGGTCGAGGAGATGAAGGCGGTGGAAACCCGCATCTCCGCGACGCAGGCCGAGCAGAAGGCCGCCGAAGCCCAGCGCATGAAGGGCCTTGTGACCATGTACGAGGGCATGAAGCCCAAGGACGCCGCACGGGTGTTCGACCGGCTCGAAATGGGCGTGCTGATCGAGATCGCCTCGGCGATCGCGCCGCGAAAGATGTCGGACATCATGGGGCTGATGTCGCCGGAAGCCGCCGAGAAGCTGACCGTCGAGATGGCCCGCCGTGCCAATGGCGGCAGCGATCAGTCGGCCTCGGCCGGCGATCTGCCCAAGATCGACGGCAAGCCGACGCAAAAGCCGAATTGAGGGCTCATACTTAAGAAGTCCTTAATTGGCAAAACCTTAAAGTCGAGGGCAGGGGCCGGTACCAGTGCCGGCGTAGAGCCGTCGAAACGGAAGACATGCCGCCAATGGCGCTAGAGGCTGCCGATGGATTGTGGTCGCGAGCCCGCGCTCTGGCGCCGGGGCTGTCGCGTCATGTCCGCAGCGTAGGCGCGCTGGCGGTCTGCCTGCTGATCGGCCTCGGTGCACCTGGCCGGGCGGCTGATCCCGTCAGGGGCGAGGCGACTTTTTCGGCCGGCGGCGGCTTTGCCCGCCTCGTCATCAAGCTCGGCGAGGACGTTCCCTCCGAGGTGACGACCGCGGGCTCCATCCTCATCATCCGCTTCGACCGGCCCGTCGACGTGCCCGTCGACCGCGTGCCGGAAGGCGCGCCCGATTACGTCAACTCCGCGCGCCGCGATCCCGACGGCACCGCCATCCGCCTGTCGCTGGCGCGGCGCGTCACCGTCAACACCATGAACGCGGGCGAGCGCACCTTCGTCGACCTCCTGCCCGAGGGCTGGAAGGGGCCGGCGCCGAGCCTGCCCATGGACGTCGTCAAGGAGCTCGCCGAGCGCGCGCGCATCGCCGAGCGCGCGCTGCGCGCCCAGCGCGCCGCGGCCGAGAGCAAGAAGCGTCCGCAGATCCGCGTGCGTGCCTCGGTGCAGCCGACCTTCGTGCGCTTCGTGTTCGAGATGCCCGACGGCGTCGGCGTGTCCTCGGTGCTGAACGAGCAGAAGCTCACGCTCGCCTTCAACGCCAACCTCAATTTCGATCTGGCGGACGCGGTCGTCGCCGCGCCGCCCAACGTCGCCTCGATCAAACAGAAGGCCGACATCGACCAGACCAATGTCGAGATCGCGCTGATCGGCGACTCCGACGTGCATTCGTTCCGCGACGAGAAGAACTATGTCGTCGATGTCTCCTTCCAGCCCGACCGGGGCAAGGCCGCCGCGACGCCCGAGGCGGCGATCGCGCAGATGAAGCCCGGAGGTCACGGACCGGCGCCGGCGCCCGAGAAGCCCGCGGCCGAGAAGCCGAAGGACGCCCATCGCGAGATCGTGCCGCCGACGTCCGAGACGATCGCGCGCGAGGCCAAGATCGAGGTGAAGCCCGACGCCAAGCCGGAGGCGCCCGCCGCGATGCCGACCACTGAGGCGCCGAAGCCGGCCCCGGCCCCCGCAGCTGAGGCCGCACACGCTGCGGAAGCTCCCAAGGAGGCTCCCAAGGACGTCGCGAAGGAAGCTGCGAAGCCGGCGCCTCCCGCTGTCGAAGCCGCGGCTGCGCCGTCCAGGCCCGCCGAGGAGGCCGCGAAGGAGCCGGTCAAGGAAGCTCCTAAAGAAGCTGCCAAGGAAGCCACCAAGCCTGCGCCGCAGCCGACCATCGCCAGCGTCGATGCGCGCCGCGACAGCGACGGCTTGCGCGTGACGTTCCCGATCCAGGTTACGACGCCCGCGGCGGCGTTCCGCCGCGGCGATACGGTGTGGCTGGTGTTCGATACGCCGAAGCCGATCGACCTCGAGGCGATCCGCACCAGGGGCGGCGCGATGATCGGCGAGGTCGGCCGCATCCC
Organism: Bradyrhizobium sp. UNPF46; assembly: GCF_006658625.1. Classification (NCBI taxonomy): domain Bacteria; kingdom Pseudomonadati; phylum Pseudomonadota; class Alphaproteobacteria; order Hyphomicrobiales; family Nitrobacteraceae; genus Bradyrhizobium; species Bradyrhizobium sp. UNPF46. The sequence goes on along the minus strand of NZ_LFJB01000124.1, from coordinate 3,547 downwards.
GCTCGACAAGGGCCAGGCGGTGCGCATCCGTCTCACCCGCCCGCTGGTCTACTCGCTGGCGAGCGAGGAGGTCGGCAAGGAAACCAACTGGCTGCTCACGCTGGCCGACAAGATCCAGACGACGCCGCTGCCGCTGATGATGTCGCGCAACATCACCGACCCCGCGCTCGCCAACATCGCGATCCCCTTCGCCAATCCGGGCCAGCTGCACAAGCTCACCGATCCCGATGCCGGCGACACGCTCTATGTCGTCACCGCGCAGCGGCCGGTGCGCGGCTTCATCAAGCGGCAGGACCTCGTCGATCTCTCGCTGTTGGAATCCGCGCACGGCATCGCGATCCGGCCGAACTCCGACGAGGTCGGCGTCGAGGTCGGCCTGGACAAGGTGATCCTCGGCAAGAAGGGCGGACTGACGCTGTCGCCGGTCGACATCTCGGCCGAGCGGGCGCCGACCGCGGTGCGCCCGGTCTTCAGCCCCGAAGGCTGGCGCAAGGGCCAGTCGGAAAACTTCATGGCGCGTCAGAGTGATCTGATCACGGCCATCTCCAACGTCGAACCGGCACTTCGCTCGCTGCCGCGGCTCGATCTCGCGCAGTTCTACATGTCGCGTGCGATGTATCACGAAGCCAAGGCCGTCACCGAACTGATGTTGAGCGATCCGCTCAACAAGGAGGAGAGCGGCGCGCTGATCATGCATGCGATCGCCAGCATCCTGATCGGCCGGCCGGCGCAGGGCCTGAAGGACCTCGCCAATCCCGTGATCGGCAACAGCCACGATTCCCAGCTCTGGAAGGCGCTCGCCTACGCGCGCCAGGGCAAATGGGCGGACGCGCGCGAGAAATTCAAGAACGTCGAATTCGCCATCGCCTCGCTGCCGCTCGACATCCAGCGCATCGTGACGATGGACGCGATGCGCGCCTCGCTCGAGGTGAAGGACTATGCCGGCGCCTCCAAGCGCCGCAGCGAGCTCGAAGTGGTCGGCATCTCGCCGGAGGCTGCGCCCGGCTTCGCCGTGCTGCGCGGCCGGCTCGCCGAGGCGCTCGGCCACGACAGGGACGCGCTCGACGACTACAAATTGGCGGTCGCCTCGGCCGATCGGCCGGCCGCGGCCGAGGCCAAGCAGCTCGAGGTCGCGCTGCGGCAGAAGCGCGACGAGATCGGCAAGGAAGACGCGCTGCGCGAGCTCGAGACCCTGTCGATGACCTGGCGCGGCGACTCGATCGAGGTCAAGACGCTGCAGATGCTGTCGCGGATGTATGCCGAGAACGGGCGCTACCGCGACGCGCTCACCGCGGCGCGCACCGCGACGAGGCTTCAGCCCAACGCGGAAGCTTCGCGTCAGGCGCAGGATCTCGCCTCCGAGCTGTTCACGCAGATTTTCCTCGGGCCGAAGGGCGACGAGCTGCCGCCGGTCGAGGCGCTCGGGATGTTCTACGAATTCCGCGAGCTGACGCCGATCGGCCGCCGCGGCGACGAGCTGATCCGCCGGCTCGCCGACCGTCTCGCCTCGATCGATCTGCTCGATCAGGCTGCCGAGCTCCTGCAATACCAGGTCGATCACCGCCTCGAGGGCGCCGCGCGTGCCCAGGTCGCCGCGCGCCTTGCCATGATCTATCTCGCCAACCGCAAGCCGGACATGGCGATCTCGGCGCTGCGCGCGAGCCGCATCAGCGATCTCTCCGGCGAGCTCAGGCAGCAGCGCCTGCTGCTGGAAGCGCGCGCGCAGAGCGACGTCGGCCGTCACGACCTCGCGCTCGACATCGTCTCCAACGTCTCCGGCCGCGAGGTGCTTCGCCTGCGCTCCGACATCTTCTGGGCGGCGCGGCGCTGGCGCGAGTCCGCCGAGCAGATCGAGCTCTATTACGGCGAGCGCTTCCGCGACTTCAAGCCGCTCAACACGGTGGAGAAGAGCGACATCATCCGCGCCGCCGTCGGCTATGCGCTGGCCGACGACTCGATCGGCCTGTCGCGCTTCCGCGAGAAATACGCGCCGCTGATGAGCGAGAGCGCCGACCGTCTCGCCTTCGACATCGCCAGCAAGCCGGCCGCGGCCTCCAGCGCCGAATTCGCCGAGATCGCCAAGCTCGCTGCCAGCGTCGACACGCTCGACGGCTTCCTGCGCGAGATGAAGCAGCGCTTCCCCGACGCCTCCGCCCGCGCACCCGCCTCGCCTCAGGCCAAGGACGAAGCCGAGCACACCGGCTCGCTGCCGACGATCCCGGTCGTGCGGCAGATCAAGATGACGCGGTAGGAAACGGCGGCCGCGCCACACTCCGTCATTGCGAGCGCAGCGAAGCAATCCGGAATCCCTCCGCGGAAAGATTCTGGATTGCTTCGTCGCTATAGGGCTCCTCGCAATGACGGGGAGAGGGCGGGGGCTATGGAGTGAGAGCGGCGAGGGGGCGCCTTGCGGTGCGATCTCCGAAGCCCGCCGTCACCCCCCGTAACTCTGCACCAGGCTCCCCGCCACCAGCGACCAGCCGTCGACCAGCACGAAGAAGATCAGCTTGAACGGCAGCGAGATCGTCGCCGGCGGCAGCATCATCATGCCCATCGACATCAGCACCGAGGCGACGACGAGGTCGATGATCAGGAACGGGAGGAACAACAGGAAGCCGATCTCGAAGGCGCGCTTCAGCTCGGAGATCATGAAGGAGGGGACGAGGATGCGCAGCGCGAGGTCGTCGGGGGTGGCCGGCGGCGGTTCGCGCGAGAGATCCAGGAACAGCTTGAGGTCCTTCTCGCGCACGTTCTTCTGCATGAAGCCGCGCAACGGCACGGAGGCGCGCTGCAGCGCGTCCTCGACGCTGATCTGGTTGGCGACGAGCGGGCGGATGCCGTCGTCGTAGGATTTCTGCAGCACCGGTCCCATCACGAAGAAGGTGAGGAACATCGCGAGCGCGATGATCACCGAGTTCGGCGGCGCGGTCGCCGTGCCCATCGCGGTGCGCAGCAGCGACAGCACGACCACGATGCGCGTGAACGAGGTCATCATGATCAGGATCGACGGCGCGATCGACAGCACGGTGAGCAGCGCGATGAGCTGGATCGCGCGCTCGGTGACGCCGCCGCCGGCACCGCCGCCGAGATTGATGCTGATGTCCTGCGCGTGCGCCGGCATCGCGAGCGAAGCCGCGGCGATCAGGACAGAAAGGAAAACAACTCTACGCGGGAGAGACGGCAGCCTCACGAAGACGGCTTCGGACGGCCGAGCAGCGAGGCCATCTCGTCTTCGAGATTTTCAAAGCTGGTCTTTTCCGCGGCCGGCTTCGCCGGCGGGGCTGCCGGCTCGCTGCGTGCCGCCCGCGGGGGCGCGGCAGGCGGCTCCGGCGCGACGGGAGGCGCAACCGTTTCGCCGGCGGGGCGACGCAGCGCGGCCTCCAACCGCTGGGCCATTTCGGCAAGGTTCTGCTCGGCGCTCGAGGGCGCAGCGGCAGGCGCCGGCGGCACGGGCGGAGCCTGCGGCACGGGCGGAGGAGGCGGCGGGGCAGCGGGGCGCTCGGCGCGCATCGGCGGCATCTTCGGCGGCTCGCTCGCGCGCGGCGGG
>NZ_LFJB01000095.1:0-21704 GCF_006658625.1 Bradyrhizobium sp. UNPF46 | reverse complement strand
ACACCGGTTCGCGTGAAGAAAACGCGTCAAAACAAGAATCTAGAGCTTCGGTTCTGATTCAATCAGAACCGAAAATGCTCTAGCGTCGGGCACCCAGAGCAGAGGGGCGGACCTTAGCGCCGCACCGCGTTCCCGCCGACCACCACCTGCGCGAACCGCTGCGCGCCGTCGGCCGACAGATCCGACGTCACTGCGCGCGCATGGTCAAGCCCGACCACGGCGCCGCGCGGAGTTTCCGAGATCATGTTGTTGTTGACCAGCGCGATGCCGGCACCCGGCACGACGGAGACGCCGACGCCGGCCAGCGCCTTGCGGATCACGTTGCCGGTGATGGCGATGTCGCGCAGATATTTGCCCCAGCCGGCGACGATGCCGTAGGACGGCGCGTTCTCGATCACGTTGCCGGTCACGGATGTGTCGGCCTCGACGTAGATGCCGACGCCGGCGTCGTCGTCGGGCGCGGTGCCTATGGGGCGCTTCGGAAGCAGGTTGCGGATGATGTTGCCCTGGACCACGGCGATGCGGCCGCCTTCGTTGAAATTGCAGACGGAGACGCCCACGGCGGCACCGTCCACGGTGTTGTTGGCGATCACCGCGGCCTCGAACGAAAACTCCGAATAGAGCGCGACCTCGCGCACGCCGCTGACGCTGTTGCCCGATATCTGGATGTTGGAGGCCGAGTTGCCGCGCACAGCCGAGTAATCGCAGTTCTTGATGCGGTTGCCGCGCACGATCACGTTGCCGGCGCGGAAGGCGTTGATGGCATTGCCGTACTGGCCGGAGCCGCCAGGGCCGGCCTTGATGTCCTCGATGCGGTTGTCGGCAACCAGCGTGCCGTCGTCGCCGATCGCCGTGCGCAGGATCTCGATGCCGTTGTCGTTGGTGCCGAGAATCGTGTTGCGGCAGACGCCGAGGCCTTTGGCGTCGAACGAGACCACCGCCGTCACGGCGATGTCAGTGAAGATGTTGCCGGAAATGTCGCCCGAGACCTGCTCGAGCCAGATGCCGCTGCCGCCCGAATTCGTGATCTCGCAATCGGTGATGCGAACGTCGCGCCCGCCGAGGACATGGATCAATCCGCGCCGGGTCGGCAGCGCAATGCTGGCGCCGTCGAAGGTGATGCCGGTGAGGCCGATGGAGTCCGCACCGTCGCCCTGGATCGCCGAGGCCCCGCCGGTGAAGATGAATTTGGTCGCGCCGCGGACGCCGATCAGTTGCGCGCCGTTCGGCAGCCGCAGCATCCCGCTGCGGTAAACACCGGGCGGCAACGCCAGCGGCATCTGCGCCCGCGCGGCCTCGTCGATCGCGCGCTGGAGCGCGCGCGTCTGGTCCTCGCTGCTGCCGGGCCGCACACCATATTGCGTGGCATCGCGGCCGAGCAGGGACGTCAGCGGCGCCCCGCGCGCGGCATCAGCCGGCATGGCGAGCGCGCCGGCGATGCCTGCGGTCGATGCTCCGATGAGATTGCGGCGATTGAGGTCCATGACGCGTCCTCCGGCGGACGCGGGGGTCCGCGAGGACTAGGTAGCGCAGGGCCGGCGAGGGCGCGGGGATTGTTCGCGGTAGGGTTAAATGTTTACCCCAGCGGAGGTGCCGTAGGCTGGGCAAGGCGCAAGCGTGCCCACCAAAGCTCACGCGAGGCGAAGTCGTGGGCACGGCGCAAGGGCGCCTTTGCCTACCCTACGAAACTACGAAACCTGCGTGTTCCGCTGTTTCCTCGCCAACCCCACCAGTTCCATCAGCATCGCTTCCCCGGCATCCACCAGTTCCTCCAGCGTGATCCGGGGCGCGCCCTTGCGCCGCACCGCGCCGCTGCGCGCAAGCAGGGGGATATGGATGAAGGCCGCAAGCTGCGGCCCGCCGGCCCTCACGTTCTCGATCGCGCGCCAGCTCAAATAGTTGCAGAGATAGGCGCCGGCATCGCGCGAGGCACGCGCGTCGATGCCGGTGAGGCGCGCGGCGCGCAGCAGTCTTGCCGTGTGCGGGCCGAACATCATGGCATCTGCGTGGCCTGCGATGCCGCGCTTGCTCGAACGCGTGTTGGCGGCATCGGGCCAGAGCATGGTGACGGCGTTGCGCGCGCGGGTCTCGATACGCAGGTACGGCGTGCGCGCGGCAAGGCCGAACATCAGCAGCGCGTCCGGCTTCGCCTTCTTGAGCAGGTCGGGCAATTGCCGGTCGACCGCGGCGTAGGTGACCGGGAAGATGTGGCTCGACAGCTCGACATCGTCGAACGCCGGACGGCGCAGTTGCGCGAGCCGCGCGACCAGCGGCTGGGTCGGATTATAGGGCGCGCCGGGGAACGGCCCGAAGCCGGTGAGGAGAATGCGGAGCTTGTCGCTCATTGCAACAGCTCCAGGATCTGCTCGGCGGCCAGCGCCGGGGTGAGATGGCCCTCGGCGACCTCGGCCTCGATCTTCCTGACCTTGGTGCGTACCGATGCCTCGCTGCGCAGCCGCGCCAGCATGCGCTGCTCCAGCATCGACCACATCCATTTCACCTGCTGCTCGCGGCGCCGCGCGGCGAAATCGCCGGACGCGTTCATCGCCTTGCGATGGTCGAGGACCTTCTGCCAGATTTTTGCGATGCCGTCGCCGGTCAACGCCGAATAGGTCTCGACCGGCGGATGCCAATGCTCGGATCGCGGTGCCAGGATATGCAGCGCGCCGCGATAATCCGCCGCCGTGATCTTGGCGCGCTTGAGGTTGTCGCCGTCGGCCTTGTTGATCGCGATCATGTCGGCGAGCTCGACCAGGCCCTTCTTGATGCCCTGCAGCTCGTCGCCGCCGCCCGGCAGCATCAGGGCGAGAAAGAAATCGGTCATGTCGCAGACGGCGGTCTCGGACTGGCCGATGCCGACGGTCTCGATCAGCACGACGCCGAAGCCGGCGGCCTCGCAGAGCAGCATCGCCTCGCGCGTCTTGGCGGCGACGCCGCCGAGCGTGCCCGATGAGGGTGAGGGCCGGATGAAGGCATCATCGGAGGCCGACAGCCGCGCCATGCGCGTCTTGTCGCCGAGGATCGAACCGCCGCTGCGCGCCGAGGACGGATCGACCGCGAGCACCGCGACCTTGTGGCCCTGCTCGATCAGGTAGGTCCCGAGCGCATCGATGGTGGTGGATTTGCCGACGCCGGGCGAGCCGGTGATGCCGACACGAAACGCCTTGCCGGTGTCGGGCAGCAGCGTCTGCACCAGCTCCCGCGCCAGCGCCTGGTGGTCGCCGCGCCGGCTCTCCACCAGCGTGATGGCCCGGGCGAGGGCCGCACGATTGCCGGAGCGGAGGTCGCGGGCGAGGGAAGTGATGTTCGGCGGGGCCTTCTTCTCAGTCATGCCCTGCTTTACAACGCCTGGGCGGAGCAGGCGAGGGCCCGCCCACCGCATATCACCGGGATGTTGCCGCGGCCGTCTGCACCGGCTTCACCTTGCGCCAGACCCACACCATCACCGGCCACAGCAGCGCTCCGATTGCCATCGCGGCGAGGATGGCGGCGACCGGGCGCTCGAAGAACGGCAGGATACTGCCGTCCGACTTGATCAGCGAGGTCACGAAGGCCTGCTCGACCATGGTGCCCATGACGATGCCGAGCACCATGGCGGCGACAGGATAGCCGTTCGCCTCCATGACATAGCCGATCACGCCGAAGGCGGCGACGGTGACGACACCGAACATGTTGTTGCCGATCGCGAACGAGCCGACCGCGCAGCACAGCATGATGATCGGCATCACGGTGGAGCGCGGCGCCAGCAGGATGTAGGCGGCGACGCGGATCATGGCGATGCCGAGCGGGATCATCAGGATGTTCGCGATGATGAACATCAGGTAGATCGCGTACATGCTCGACGCTTTTTCGGTGAAGAGCGTCGGGCCCGGATTGAGGCCCTTCATGTAGAGCACGCCGATCGCAATCGCGGCGATGGTGTCGCCGGGAATGCCGAACAGCAGCGAGGGCACCCAGCCCGAGGCGATGCTGGCATTGTTGCTGGCGCCGGCCTCGACCAGGCCTTCGACGTGGCCGGTGCCGAATTTTTCCGGCTCTTTGGAGAAGCGCTTCGACATCGCATAGGAAACCCATGCGGCCATGTCGGCGCCGGCACCCGGCAGCACGCCGATGATGATGCCGACGATGTTCCCGCGTGTCATCTGCCAATGATATTTCTTGGTCAGCTTCCACTGGCCGGCCATGATGCTTCCGAATTTTCGCCGCGGCAGCGGCGGCGGTTCGGGCGTCAGCATCGCGCGCATCACCTGCGCCACCGCGAACACGCCGACCAGCGCCGGGATCGGCTCGATGCCGCCGAACAGATCGGTGAGGCCGAAGGTGAAGCGCGGCATGCCGCCGGGATTCTCGATGCCGACGCAGGAGACTAGCAGGCCGATGAACATGCCGGCGATCGCCTTCACCGGCGAGGAGCGCGCCACCAGCGTGGCGCACATCAGGCCGAGCAGCGCCAGCCAGAAATATTCGAAGGTCGAGAACGACAGCGCGATCTCGGCGAGCGGCGGCGCCAGGATCATCAGCGACAGCACGCCGGCGATGCCGCCGACGGCGGAGAACCAGACGCCGGCGCCCAGCGCGAGTTCGGCTTGGCCCTTGCGCGTCATGGCGTAGGCTTCATCCGCATACGCCGCGGAGGCGGGCGTGCCGGGAATGCGCAGCAGCGCGCCGGGGATGTCGCCCGAGAAGATCGCCATCGAGGACGCCGCGACGATGGTCGCGATCGCCGCGATCGGCGACAGATAGAAGGTGACGGGAACGAGCAGGGCGGTCGCCATCGTCGCCGACAGGCCCGGCAGCGAGCCGATCACGAGGCCATACACGGAGGCTGCGAACATCGCGATGATGACCTCCCAGGTGGAGATCAGCGCGAATGCTTCAATCAGGGTCTTGAGCATGGGGATTACCAGGGCGTCGGCAGCAGGCCGGCAGGAAGCGGAACGCGCAGCAGCTTGCCGAAGATGAGGTGAATGGCAAAGGGCGAGAGCGCCGCGAGCGGCAGGGCCAGCTTCCACTTTGCTCCCAGCGCGGTCGAGGTGACGTAGACCATAAGCGCCGCGGTGATGATGAAGCCGAGCCGGTCGGCGGCGACGACGTAGAACAGCAGCAGCGCCGGCGGCAGCAAGGCGCGCAGGCCGTAGAGCTTGCCTTGCGGCGGCGACGGAGCGGCGGCCTGGCCGTCCTCCAGCGGGATCAGCTCTTCCTCCTCCTCGAAGGAGTGCCCGATCCCGAACACGATCGCGAGCCCGCACAGCGCAAGGCCGCTGCCGATCACCAGCGGAAACACGTTGGGGCCGACCGGCTGGCCCGGCACCGGCGGCAGCAGCCAGCCGCCATAGGCGGCCGCAGCACCGAGCACGACGAGAAACGATCCCGTGACGGAGTCGGGAAGACGCATGAGAAGGGTCCTGTCAGAATTCCGGGAAGGGCGCACCCTCTCCCCGCGTGCGGGGAGAGGGTGGGGTGAGGGGGGCTCTCCGCGGGGACGGTGAAAGTTGCATTCGCGGAGACTCCCCCTCACCCGGATCGCATCTGCGATGCGATCCGACCTCTCCCCGCAAGCGGGGAGAGGTGAAAACATCACGCCTTGCTGAGGCCGGCCGCCTTCATCGCCTCGCCCATCTGGGCGTCGCCCTTGTCCATGAACCCGGCGAACTGGCCGGCATCGCCCCAGACGGTGCCGAAGCCGCGATTGCTCATGAAGTCCTTGAACTCGGCGGAGTCGTAGACCTTCTTCAGCGCCGCGGTCAGCTTGGTTGCGATCTCCGGCGGCAGGCCCTTCGGCGCGCCGATGCCGCGCCAGGCGCCGGTCGCGTAATCGATGCCCATCGCTTCCTTCAGCGTCGGCACGTCCTTGAACACCGGATTGCGCGCCGGCGCCATGATGGCGAGGCTCCTCGCCTTGCCCGCCTCGATGATCGCGCGCGCCTCCGGCACCGAGCACGTCGTGAGGTCGAGGCCGCCGGCGGCGAGATCCTGCATCGCGGGCGCGGCGCCGTTCGACGGCACCCAGGCGACCTGGTTTGCGGGCAGGCCCATCGCCTGCATCCAGCCGACCAGCGCCAGATGCCAGATGCCGCCCTGACCGGTGCCCGACGCCTTGAACTTGCCGGGAGGCGCAGCCTTGATCGCTTCTGCGAGCTCCTTGACCGTCTTGTAGGGCGAGGAGGAAGAGACCTGGATGCCCGGCGGATCCTCGTTCATCAGCGCCAGCGGCGTGTAGCTCTTCGGCGTCAGCTCGGTGAGGCCCTGCCAATGCATCATCGAGATTTCGACGGTGAGCATGCCGATGGTGTAGCCGTCGGGCTGCGCGGTCGCGATCGCGCTATGGCCGACCACGCCGGAGCCGCCGGTGCGGTTGACCACGTTGAAGGGCTGGCCGAGGTCCTTTTCGAGCAGCGCGGCGACGATGCGCGCGGTCGCATCGGTTCCGCCGCCCGCGCCCCATGGCACGACCACGGTGACCGGACGGGCCGGATAGGCCTGTGCGAGTGCGGGCTTGAAGCCAAATGCGGCGGATGCCGCAACAGCGGCGGTCGAAGCCGCAAAGGTGCGGCGCGAAATCTTGGACATTGAATGCCTCCCAGCGGCGCCCGTGACGTCGGGCGCTCTTGTCAATGGCGACATTCTAGTCGGCTTTGCAGCACCGCCGCAAGGTAGCGCTACCAAGGAGATCGACATGTTGTGTGAAAACAGCATGCCCGTCGGATAGGCCGTCGGAAATCGGGTGGGTTTTGCCTGCGCGCTTCGCCAACCTGAGCGCGTACCGAAAGCCAAAGGCAAGCCGTCGATGACCCAAGCCCATTACAGCGCCGTGCTGGATCGCCCGCTGGACGAAGTCTGGTCGCTCATCCGCGACTTCAACAACTATCCCGCCTATATCGACGGCGTGAGCGAAAGCGTGATCGAAGACGACAAGCGCGGCGACGAAGTCGGCGCCATCAGACGCTTCTGCTATCTCGGAAACTGGATCCGTCAGCGCCTGGTCGATCATTCCGACCGGCAGCACACTCTGACTTATGCCGGTCTCGAAGCGTTGCCGTATCCGCAGGACGATGGAAGCCAGCCGCCGGCGCCGACACGCTATCAAGGTACCATGCATCTGCGTCCGATCACCGAGGGCAACCGCACCCTCATCGAATGGTCGGTCGCCCTCGAGACCGAGCCTGCGGACGCCGATCGCTGGCAGGCCCTGTTTGCGTCCTGGCTTCCGGATTGGACGGATTCACTGGCACGAACGCTGGCACGATCCGGCTAGAGCGTTTTCGAGCGAAGTGGACACCGGTTCGTGTGAAGAAAACGCGTCAAAACAAGAATCTAGAGCTTCGGTTCTGATTCAATCAGAACCGAAAATGCTCTAGCAGTCTGCTGAAAATCTATCGTTTTGGTCGGATTTTCGTGATTCAGTGATTTGCGTCGGGTCTCGGAGGTTGGGATGCGTGGCAAGTTCGAAGATCAGGGTGGGCTTTTTTCCTATGTGTCGCCGGAGGCGCGGGTGCCGAAGGACCACCCGTTGCGCAAGATCCGAGAGCTTGTGCGTAAGGTCCTGCATGATCTGAACAGGACATTGAGCGGGCTGTATTCGAAGGAAGGTCGTCCCTCGATCCCGCCCGAGCAATTGCTTAGCGCCCTGTTGCTGCAGGCCTTTTATGGCATTCGATCGGAACGGCAGTTGATGGAGCAACTGGACTACAATCTGCTGTACCGCTGGTTCGTGGGGCTTTCGCCGGACGATCCGGTCTGGGACCCGACGACGTTCACGAAGAACCGCGCCCGGCTGGAGAACGGCGAGGTGTTCTCCAAGTTCATGACGAAGCTTCTGAACCATCCGGATGTGAAGCCGCTGCTGTCGAGCGAGCACTTCGCGGTGGATGGCACGTTGATCGAAGCCTGGGCGTCACACAAGAGCTTCCAGCCGAAGGACGGCTCGGGTGGCGACGACAATGGCGCCAACTTCCACGGCGAAAAGCGCAAGAACGAGACCCATGCAAGCGTGACCGATCCCGACAGCCGGCTGTACCGGAAGGCGCAGGGCAAGGAAGCCAGGCTCTGCTACATGGGCCACGTCACCATGGAGAACCGGAACGGTCTGGCGGTGGCCGGCCGGGTCACGCATGCGACAGGGACGGCGGAGCGCCGCGCCTCGGAGGAGATGCTCAAAGCCAAGGTCAAGGAAGCCGGCGTCCGTATCACGGTCGGCGAAGACAAGGCCTATGACACCGCCGATCACGTCGCCAATCTTCGAGCGATCGGGGTGACGCCGCATGTGACCCAGAACCAGGCCTTTACCAAAACCGGCAAAAGCCGCAAGAGCGCCATCGACGAACGAACCACCCGACATCCGGGTTACGGCATGTCGCAATCTCGCAGGCCCATGATCGAATGCATCTTCGGATGGGGCAAGCAGCACGGCACCATGCGCAAGACCAAACATCGCGGCTGCGCCCGCGTGCTCGGCGACTTCCTGCTCAACCTGATTGCCTATAATCTCGTCCGAATTCCCAAGCTGATCGCGGCTTGAGGCCGCCGATCGGGGCGGCAATTGCCGCTCCCACGAAAAACTCCCGGCAAAATCCCCCATCGGCGCCAAATCACCGATGGCTTTGCCGGATTTTCAGCAGACTGCTAGCGATCGCTCACGGCTCGTCAGCATCGCCCTTCGGCCGCGCGCCGCCGAAGATGCGCGTGCCTTCGGCGGTGAGGTAAGGCTTCAGCGTCTCCCACGGCACGAAGGCGACGTATTCGCCCTCGGCATAGGGGCCGACGGCGTAAGGCGGATAGTGGAAGGTGAGGCCGGAGCTCTTGCCTGCTTCAGTCGAGGGCGCGAGCGTCACCGCGCCGATCTTGAGCAGGCTCGGCTTCAGCTCCTTGAACCATTCGTCGGTCGCGGTCTCGCTGGCGTCGCGCTTCTTCTTCTCCGCCTTGAGCGAGGCGATGATGGCCTTCACCATCGCCTTCATGGTCGCCCCGTTGTCGGCGGTCTCGGTGAAGAACGGGCGGATCGAGATGCGCTTGTTGTCGGTCTTGTCCCACAGGATCGTGTTGACGTCGGAATTGGGATGCGCGCCGCGGGTGTTCATGTAGTCGTTGCGGAGGATGCTGACATAGCGGTCGGCGACGACCGAGCGGATCTCATATTTGCGCTCGAAATCCCAGCCGCCGTCCTTGAAGAACTGCGGGTCGGCTTTGCGCGCCGCGGCAGCCTCCGCGGCATTCTTGTCGAGCCATTTCTTGCCTTCAGCGAGGCAATCCGCCGCCAGCGCCGGATCCGCCTTGATCTTGTCGTCGAGGAAGACGCGCGCCTCGATGCTCTTGGTGTTGATGACAACATCGGGCTTGGGGTCGGCTGCGAGGGCTGGACCGAACAGCGCGCAGCAAGCCGTGGCGACGGCGAGCGCGCGCATGAACGTTTGCGCGGGAAACATCACGCGAATTCCTTCCTGTCGAAAAATAGGCGGCGAAGCTACTCAGCGGCCTCGCTATGCCCGAGCCGGGCATTCAGCTTGCGGATCAGCTCCTCGGCGGCGTCGGCGATCACGGTGCCCGGCGGGAAGATGGCCTCCGCACCTGCCGCGTAGAGCGCATCGTAATCCTGCGGCGGCACCACCCCGCCGACGATGATCATGATGTCGTCGCGGCCCTGCTTCTTCAGCGCGGCCTTCAGCTCCGGCACGGCGGTGAGGTGGGCCGCCGCAAGCGAGGAGACGCCGAGGATGTGCACGTCGTTCTCGACCGCCTGCCGCGCGGCCTCATCGGCGGTCGCGAACAGCGGCCCGATGTCGACGTCGAAGCCGATATCGGCAAAGGCCGACGCAATCACCTTCTGGCCGCGGTCGTGACCGTCCTGGCCGATCTTGGCGACCAGGATGCGCGGGCGGCGGCCTTCGGCCTCCTCGAAGGCGTCGATCAGCGCCTGAACCTTCTCGACCTGGTTGCCCATGCTGGACGCCTCCCGCTTGTAGACGCCGGTGATGGATTTGATCTCGGCGCGGTGCCGGCCGAACACCTTCTCCATCGCGTCCGAAATCTCGCCGACCGTCGCCTTGGCGCGCGCCGCGTCGATGGCGAGCGCGAGCAGATTGCCGTTGCCTTCACCGGCCGAACGCGTGATCGCGGCGAGCGCGGCGTCGACGTCCTTCTGGCTGCGCTCGCTCTTCAGCCGCGTCAGCTTGTCGATCTGCAGGCGGCGGACATTGGTGTTGTCGACCTTGAGAATGTCGATGGGGACTTCGTCAGTCGGCTTGTACTTGTTGACGCCGATCACCGCCTGCTTGCCGGCATCGATCCGCGCCTGGGTCTTGGCCGAGGCCTCCTCGATGCGCAGCTTGGGCACGCCGGCTTCGATGGCTTTCGCCATGCCGCCGAGCTCCTCGACCTCCTGGATGTGGCCCCAGGCCTTGGCCGCGAGGTCGCGCGTCAGGCGCTCGACATAATAGGAGCCGCCCCAGGGATCGATGATGCGGGTGGTGCCGCTCTCTTGCTGCAGGAACAGCTGGGTGTTGCGGGCGATCCGCGCCGAGAAGTCGGTCGGCAGCGCCAGCGCCTCGTCGAGTGCGTTGGTGTGCAGCGACTGGGTGTGGCCTTGCGTCGCTGCCATCGCCTCCACGGTGGTGCGCATCACATTGTTGAACACATCCTGCGCGGTCAGCGACCAGCCAGAGGTCTGGGAATGCGTGCGCAGCGACAGCGAGCGCGGGTCCTTCGGGTTGAAGGGCTTCAGCAGCTTCGCCCAGAGCAGGCGCGCGGCGCGCAGTTTTGCGACTTCCATGAAGAAGTTCATGCCGATCGCCCAGAAGAACGACAGGCGCGGCGCGAAGCGGTCGACGTCGAGGCCGGCGGCGAGACCAGCGCGTAAGTATTCGACGCCGTCGGCGAGCGTATAGGCGAGCTCGAGGTCCTGCGTCGCGCCGGCCTCCTGCATGTGATAGCCGGAGATCGAGATGGAATTGTATTTCGGCATCCTCGTGGAGGTGTAGGCGAAGATGTCCGAGATGATCCGCATCGAGGGCGCGGGCGGATAGATATAGGTGTTGCGCACCATGAACTCTTTCAGAATGTCGTTCTGAATGGTGCCCGACAGCTTCTCCGGCGGTACGCCCTGTTCCTCGGCCGCGGCGACGTAGAGCGCGAGGATCGGCAGCACCGCGCCGTTCATGGTCATGGACACGCTCATCTGGTCGAGCGGAATCCCTGCGAACAGCGTGCGCATGTCGTAGATGGAGTCGATGGCCACACCGGCCATGCCGACGTCGCCGCCGACGCGCGGATGGTCGGAATCGTAGCCGCGATGGGTGGCAAGATCGAAGGCGACCGAGAGGCCCTTCTGTCCGGCCGCGAGATTGCGGCGATAGAACGCGTTGGAATCCTCCGCCGTGGAGAAGCCGGCATATTGCCTGACGGTCCATGGCTGGTTGACATACATGGTCGGGTAGGGGCCGCGCAGGAACGGTGCGATGCCCGGATAGGTCTCGAGGAAATCGAGCCCGGCAAGGTCGGCCTCGCCATAGGCCGGCTTCACGAGGATGCCCTCCGGGGTCAGCCAGGGCTCGGCGCTGCCGGCTGGAGCAGCGGTGGTTGCTCGCTCGAAGGCAACGTCTGCAAAGTTCGGAATGCGGCTCATGGCTTCAACCATATCCTCAATCATGATCCGGATGCTGATGGCTGACGATCGTCGCCATCTTCTCCGGTCCGTAATTCTGTTGCGTGGTCTGGCTCGGCAGATTGGCGATGCCGACAACCCAGCCGAGACGGGACTCTGTGCCAAACTGCCGCGTCGGGATCACCCGGTCGGGGCGGTCGAAGGCGCCGGTCATGATCTCGATCCGGTCGCCGTCGATCCGGCCAAAGCTCAGCGGCGTGCCGCAGGCAGCGCAAAAGCCGCGCTCTGCGATGGTTGAGGAGCGGAAGAACGACGGCTTCCCCTTGGTCCAGGAGAAGTCGGTCTTGTTGATGTCGGCAAAGGAGGCGAAGGGCGCGCCGGCCGCCTTCTGGCACATGCGGCAGTGGCAGATCGAAACCCTGTTCGGCGCCGTCGTGACGCCGAAGCGCACCGCGCCGCATTGGCAGCCGCCGGTGAGCACGGGTTTACTGGTGTCGGTCATGCCTGCTCCATCCGTCGATAGGCGTCTTGCAGCGTGGCAAGCGCATCGCCTCCGGCGAAGACAAAACCCGTGACGCCGGCGGCCCGCAGCGCCGCCTCGGCTTCCGTCGGGCGGCCTGCCAGATAGATATGTCGGCCGCCTGCGGTTTGCAGGGCCTTCGCGGCAGGTTCCGCCTGATCGGCGTAGACCTTGTCGCTGGAACACAGACAGGCGAGCTCGGCCCCGGAGGCCTTGAAGGCTGCAGCCAACTTCGCCGGATCGGCAAAACCCTCGCTGTCGATGGCCTGAATGCCGCCGGCTTCGAAGAAGCTCTTGGCGAAGGTCGCGCGCGCCGTGAAGTCGGCGGGCGTGCCGAGACTGGCCAGGAACACTCTTGGCCGCGACCCGCGCGCCTTCAGCACCGCATCGGATTTGTCGCGCAGCGCCTCGAACGGTTCCGCGAGCCGGATCGGCGGCAGCGGCTCGAACTTGTATTTTTGCTCGCCGTACGGAGCCAGCACGACCGGCGTCGCCGTCAGCACGGTGGCTTCGCTCTCGTGCAGGTTCGGAAACTCGCTGGCGCCGGTCAGCACGTCGCGGCGTTTTGCGATGTTGGCGTCGCGCGCCTTTCGCACGGCCGCGACCTTGCCCTGGAACAGGCCCTGCTGAAGCGCGGCAAAGGCGCCGCCGGCCTTTTCGCTCTCCTGGAACAGCGCCCAGGCGGCCCCGCAAAGCTGCGCGGTCAGCGTCTCGATGCCGCCGGCGCCCGCCGCGGGATCGCTGACCTTGGCGAGGTTGCTTTCCTCCAGCAAAAGAAGCTGCGTGTTGCGCGCCACGCGCCGCGCGAACGGATCAGGCAGGCCGAGCGCCAGCGTGTGCGGCAGCACGGTGATCGCGTTGGCGCCGGCGAGCCCGGCCGCGAATGTCGCGATGGTCGCGCGCAGCATGTTCACATAAGGGTCGCGCTGCGTCAGCATGCGCCAGGCGGTGTCGGCGGCGATGAACAGCGGTTTGGGCGTCAGGCCGCACGCCGTTTCGATTCGCGCCCAGAGCAGCCGCAGCGCGCGGAATTTGGCCATGGTTAGGAACTGGTCGGCATCGGCGGCAAGCCGCGCATAGACCATGCCCTGCGCGGCTTCCAGCGGAATGCCGGCGCCTTCGATCGCGCGTAAGTAGGCGACGCCGCAGGCGAGCACGAAGGCGAGCTCCTGCGCCTCGGAGCCGCCGGCATCGTGGATGACGCGTCCGTCGGCGGAGGCGAACGGTCCCTTGAAGCCGAGCCCGGCGAGGCCCTTGATGGCGCCCGTGATCGCGGGGGCGATCTCCTCCCAGGTGTAAGGGCTGTGGCCCCACACCGCGCCGGCCGCGAGCGGATCGAGGCCGAAGCGAATGTTGCAGGCGGCGGGATCAAGGCCGTTGCTCTTCACATATTCTGCGATATGGATCGCGGCCATTCGCGATTGCGGTCCGATCTCGAGTTCGATGCCGATGCCGGCGTCGAGGTGAACGTCCTTCAAGACCTTTGCGACCGCCTCGGCCGAAGGTTCCAGGCCGAAACCACGCGCGCCATTGGCGCCGGCGAACACCAGCGCGAGCCCGGTCGCGCCGTTCTCCAGGTCCTGCAGCGCCTGCGCATTCGCGAGCGCCGCATCGGGATGGTCGATCCGCTGCATGATCTGCCAGGGCGCGGTCGCGTCCCGCCCGACCACGGGCGCAACGCCCTTGGCGCGCGGATAGAGCGGCTCGATCTTGAGTGCATCATAGGTCTTGCCGACCAGCTTCTCGAACGGCGCGCCCTTCAAGACGCCATCGACCAGCTTGCGCCAGTCTTCGATGGTCGCCTTGGGAAAATCGGCCGCCAGCGGCAGGTCGTCAGTCACGGAGGTCATGCGGCCAAGGGCTCCCAAACGTCTTGTTATTCGCAGGCGAATTTGCCACGGCGGACCGTCCCTGCAAACGGTCGTTTTTGGTTAACCGGTATCCGGAAGCCGCTCAATGCCTTGCGTCGAGACGCTGGCGAGCCCGTCACGCACACGAATGCCCGAGATAACGCGGTCCGGCGCGATTTCGGCCAGCGGTACCAGCACGAAGGCGCGCTCGAACAGGCGCGGATGCGGCAAGGTCAGGTCGGGCTTCTGCAGGCTGATATCGTCATAGGCGATCATGTCGAGATCGAGCGTGCGCGGCCCCCAGCGCCGATCCTTCTCCCGCGTCCGGCCGAATTTCTGCTCGATCTTCTGCAGCACGAACAGCAGCGCATGCGGATCGAGGTCGGTCTCGATCTCGATGCAGGCATTGATGAAGGGCTCCTGGTTCTCGTCGCCCCAGGGCGGCGTGGCGTAGTCCGAGGAGCGGGCGATCAATGCGGCCTGCGCCATGCCGCAGATATGGGCGATCGCCTTAGCGAACGTCGTGCGGACATCGCCGACATTGCCGCCCAGCGCAATCAGCACGCTCGCCATGTCAGGGATGCCGCGATCGCGTCAGCATGATGCCGACGTCGTCGAAGATCGCCGCGATCGGCGCGTGCGGCTTGTGCACGGTGATCTTCACGGCGCGGATGCGCGGGAAGTGCGACAGGATGGCGTCGGCGACCGCGCCGGCCGCGCGCTCCAGAAGCTTGTAATTGGTATTCTTGAACGCCGCCGTTGTCGTCGCCACGACGTCGGCGTAGGACACGGTATCGGCGAGCCGGTCGCTGCGCGCGGGCTCCGACAGGTCGGTATAGAGCTCGAGGTCGATGACGAAGCGCTGGCCGACCTCGGTCTCGTGATCCATCACGCCGTGACGGGCGTGGATCGACAGGCCGGTGACGAAGATCGTATCGGTCATTGCTTGCCCTCGATTGCGTTCGCCACACGCAGCGCCTGCAGGGTCTCGGCGACGTCATGGGTCCGGATGATCTTGGCGCCGCGCTGAGCGGCGATCAGGTGCGCGGCGATCGAGCCGGCGAGCCGCTCCTTCGGCTCCGACGGCGACACCGAGGCGATGAAGCGTTTGCGCGAGGCACCAACCAGGATCGGCAGGCCGAACATCTCGAATTCGCGCAAGCGCGCCAGCGCGGTCATGCTCTGCTCGGCGGTCTTGCCGAAGCCGATGCCGGGATCGAGCACGATCCTGTCGCGCGCGATGCCGGCCTTTGCGGCGATATCCAGCGAACGCAGGAAGAACGTCTTCATGTCCGTGATGATGTCGATGGCGGGATCGGCATCGTCGCGGTTGTGCATGACGATGACCGGGACGCCTCTTGCGGCCACCAGCGGCGCCATGGCGGGGTCGCGTTGCAGGCCCCAGACGTCGTTGGCGATCGCCGCGCCCTGGTCGAGCGCGTAGGCCACCACCTCCGCCTTCATGCTGTCGATCGAGACCGGCACGCCGAGGGCGACGACGCCTGCCAGCACCGGCTTCAGCCGGGCGAGCTCGTCGCTCGCCGTTACCGCCTTGGCGCCCTTGTAGGGCCGGGTGGATTCCGCGCCGATGTCGATGATGTCGACGCCGGCCTCGATCATCGCCCGCGCCCGCGCGAGCGCCTGCTCGGGCGCGATGAACTCGCCGCCATCGGAGAAGGAGTCCGGGGTGATGTTGAGCACGCCCATCACCGCCGGGACGGGCCGCTCCAGCAGCGTCCGCAGCACGTCGGGCCCGGCCGAGCCGGCCGGCGGGACGGATGGGGAGGGCGAGGCATTCATGCGGGTGGCTTTAGCGGGCGGGGAGGGGGAGTTCAAGACAAGACGTTGCCCTCTTGCCCCGGACGCAGCGCAGCGCTTCTTCAGCGATGCGCCGAAGAGCCGGGGCCCATATCACCGAGAGCTGGTTGTGGGGCATGGGTCCCGGCTCTGCGCAGCAACGCTAAAGGGCGCTGCAGCGCGTCCGGGACACGAGACACAATGCGGCTAATACGTGATCTTCGGCTGCAGCTTCTTCGCCTTGGCGATGATGTCGCCGACCGACTTCTCCGTGGGGAGGATGCGCAGCAGCTTCTTCTTCTCGTTGGCGTCGCGCATGCTCTGGGCGAGCCTTGCCGGATTCCGATAGGCGAGCTCGCGCACGGTGGTGACGCCGGCGGCGCGGACCAGGCCGACCTTGGCGCGGCCCATGCCGGGGATGCGCATGTAGTCGGACACGTTGGCCCATTCCAGCAGCAATTGCTCGCTGATGCCGGTCTTGGCGGAAAGCGCCTTGCGGCCCTTCACCGTGCCGGCCGCCTCGAGCAGCGCATCGGTGGTGCGGATGCCTTGCGCCTTCAACTTGTTAGCGGCAAAGACCGACAGGCCCTCAATCTCGGAGATGGGATATGTCATGATACTCGATATGAAATGCGACAGCTTCAGGCGAACTGGCCGAGGCCTGGCGTCCCCGCAATGATCTTGCCCATCTGATCTGCTCCGATTTTGTCTCGGCCGTAGCGGAAAAGTTCACGGGCGACGTTTTGAATCTCGGACATGCCGAGCCCGAGGCCCATCAGGCGCGTGCCGACCGCCATCAGGCCGCCGCCCATCAACCGCGACAGTCCGCCACCGCTCCTGGATGCCTCGATTGCGGCTTCCGCTCCGGGGATCTGATCGATCAGGGCCTGCACGCTGTCGGAAGGACCCTCGTTGCGGAGGAAGCCCAGGATAATGCCGACGGTCTTTTCAGCGACAGCACTATCTATGCTGGCGTTTGTCGCCAGCCGCCCGATCAGTTCGTCCATAAGGCCCGCCCCTCAGCCGGTTTGCTTGCCGGAGTATTCTTTCGAAAATGATCTTGAGCCGGTGTGATGTGAAATTCAAGCGATGAACGCGGGCGTCGTCGCGATTCATCTTCGAACGCGCGAAAAGTGTTGCAGCGGTGCACGAGCGGAGATGGAATCGGCGAAAAATTGCCGCGTTGCGAACAGCTCGGTCCTACTTTCGGCTGATCCTGTCCGTCTGTTTCCGACGATGTCGCATGGTTGGAGCGCGTTGAACCGTTTTAATCGGTGCGCGACATGCGTTAAACTACGGAACTGGAGCATTCGAGTTTCGGCACGCGAAACCCGGCGAGAAGAGATCAGAGAGAATAATGACCGCACAGGACAGCAAGCTCGGCGATACCGACGACAAGATCTTCGTCGGCAAGGGAGAGGAGCAGGCCTGGCTGACGCTGGCGCTCGCCAATCGCCACGGCCTCGTCACGGGTGCAACCGGAACCGGCAAGACCGTGACGCTGCAGGTGATGGCGGAAGGATTTGCGCGCGCCGGTGTTCCGGTCTTCGCCGCCGACATCAAGGGTGACCTCTCCGGCATCTCCGAGGTCGGCGTGCCCCAGGACTTCATCGTCAAGCGTGCCTCCGCAATGGGGCTGAATTTCCAGCCCGATCAGTTCTCGACGGTGTTCTGGGACGTGTTCGGCGAGCAGGGGCATCCGGTGCGGGCGACCGTCACGGAAATGGGACCGCTTCTGCTTGCGCGCATGCTCGATCTGAACGATGTGCAGGAAGGCGTGCTCAACGTCGCCTTCCGCGTTGCCGACGACGCCGGCTTGACCCTCATCGATATGAAGGATTTGCGCGCGCTGCTCGACGCCATCGTGCCCGATAGCGGGAAGAAGGGGGCGGATGCGGAAGAGGATCCGCTCGCCGCCATCCGCAAGGCCGCGCAGGGATTCGGCAACGTCACCAAGGCCACCGTCGGCACCATCCAGCGCCAGCTTCTGGTGCTGGAGAACCAGGGCGGTACCAAATTCTTCGGCGAGCCGGCGTTGACGCTGAAGGACTTCATGAAGACCGACCGCGACGGCCGTGGCATGGTCAACATCCTGGTCGCCGACAAGCTGCTCCAAAGCCCGCGGCTTTATGCGACATTCCTCTTGTGGATGCTGTCGGAGCTGTTCGAGGAGCTGCCCGAGGCCGGCGATCTGCCCAAGCCGAAGCTGGTGTTCTTCTTCGACGAGGCGCATCTGTTGTTCAACGACGCGCCCAAGGCGCTCATGGACAAGATCGAGCAGGTGGTCCGCCTGATCCGCTCCAAGGGCGTCGGCGTCTACTTCGTGACGCAGAACCCGGTCGACGTCCCCGACCGCGTGCTCGGACAGCTCGGCAACCGGGTGCAACACGCGTTGCGCGCCTTCACCCCGCGCGATCAGAAAGCGGTCGCGGCTGCGGCCCAGACCTTCCGGCCCAACCCGAAGCTCGACACGGCCAAGGTGATCATGGAGCTCGGCAAGGGCGAGGCGCTGGTCTCCTTCCTCGAAGGTAACGGCACCCCTTCCATGGTCGAGCGCGTGATGATCCGGCCGCCGTCGGCGCGCATCGGGCCGATCACGCCGGACGAGCGCAAGGCGATCATGGCCGCAAGCCCGGTGAAGGGCAAATACGACACAGCGGTCGATGCCGAGTCCGCCTACGAGATGATCCAGAAGCGCATTGCCGGCACGGCGGCGACCGCTGACGGCCAGGCTGACGGAAGCGGCGGCGGCCTTCTCGGCCAGATCGGCTCGATCGTCGGCTCCGTGTTCGGCACCAACGTCAAGCGCGGCCGGCTGTCGACGGGCCAGGTCATTGCGCGGGACGTGACGCGATCGGTCACCAACCAGGTGATCGGCGGAATGGCGGCCAATATCGGCAAATCGCTCGGCGGCCAGCTTGGCGGCTCGATCGGCCGCACGCTGGTCCGCGGCGCGCTGGGCGGATTGCTGCGGCGCTAGGCGGACCGCCACCCGCACAAATTCCGGTGAGGGGCTCTCCAAGCCTCCGCCGGTCTGCTACGTCCTGTTCGCCGCCGAACAGGACCACTCCGTGACCTCGCCCGCCCCGCTCGCCAAGCCCGACGCGCCAAGACGCCTGTCGCTGCGCGCGCCGCTGGATCTGCTGTTTCTGTTCTGCTGCGTCCTGCTCACCGCCGACGTGCTGGTTCCCGAGATCTTCGGCAGCGGCAAGACCAAGGATTACCCGCTGTGGTACTGGGTCGGGCAGCAGGTCTTGCAGGGTGAGCCGCTCTATCCCGCGACGGCCATCGAGTATTTCGACTACATCTATCCGCCGCCTCCGGCGATCCTGCTGGCGATCCCGAGCTGGTTCGGCAAGATCCCGCTTTACGTCGTCCTGTCGATCCTGAATGTCCTGGCGTGGTGGTACACCGGAACGCTCTCCCACGTCATGACCGGCTCGGACCGCAAGCCGGGTCCCTGGCTGGAAGCGCTGCCCGCTGTCGTCACCGTTCCCCTGGTGTTCGACATGTTCGACCTCGGCCAGCCCAACCTCGTCCTGCTGGCGATGGTGCTGTTCGGGTTCTGGGGCCTGCGGCATCAACGGTCATGGCTCGCCGGCTTCATGTTCGCGCTCGCCACCGCGATCAAGGTGTTTCCCGTCGCGGTGCTGCCCTATCTGCTCTGGCGGCGGAAGTGGGCGGCCGTCGTCAGCATGGTCGCTTTCACCGGCATCCTTCTCTACCTCGTGCCGGCGCCGATCCGCGGCTTCGAGCGCAACGCGGCCGAGCTTGCGACCTGGTATCAGGGCATGGTTGGAACGAGCTCGGAAAAAGGCTTCGGCCAGCGTGACGAGCAGAACTGGTCGTGGGTCAACCAGTCCCTCATCGCCGTCACGCACCGCCTAGTTCGTCCGATCAACTTCAATCAGGACGATCCCGGCAAGCCGCCGCGCACGATGAACATCATCGACGTCGATTACAGGACGGCGAACTGGATCGTGCTGGCGATGTCGGCCCTGCTCGGGCTCGGCTTCCTCGCGGTGATGCCGCGGCAAGCGCGGCGAACGGCGCGCTCCGATGCCGAGGAGCTCGGCATCCTGTTCTGCCTGATCACGGTGGCCTCGCCCTTGGCACGGCAATACTACTTCGTGTGGCTGTTCTTCCCGATGACGGTGTTGATGCATCGCGCCGCCTTCGACGAACGGGCGAAGGTGCGCCTCGGAACCTGGCTCGCACTCGGCGCGGCCGGCGTTCTCCTGCTGCTGGCGTTGCCCTGGTTTCCGACGGTTCTCCAGGCCTGGGGCAATAACCTCGCCGCGACCGCCGTTCTTGCAGTCAGCCTCGCATGGCACATCCGCCATCCGCCGGTTGCGGCTGGCACCCCGCCTGCGACGGGGTTAAAACCCGCAGATCTCGTGAAGCCGTCTTAAGTCTCAAACGTCAGGAATCCGACCATGGCCAATGCGCAGCTTCAATCCGTGCTCGATCACATCGACAAGGATTTTGACAACAGCCTGGAGCGTCTGTTCGCGCTGCTGCGGATCAAGTCGATTTCCGCGGATCCGGCCTTTGCCGGCGATTGCAAGGCCGCGGCGGAGCATCTCGCCAAGGACATCGCAAGCCTCGGCGTCGCCACCGAGGTGAGGCCGACCGCGGGCCATCCCGCCATCGTCGGCAAGACCGGGGCGGGCGGACGGCCGCATGTGATCTTCTACGGCCACTACGACGTGCAGCCGGTCGATCCGCTCGATCTGTGGCACCGTCCGCCGTTCGAGCCTGTCGTGACCGACCATGCCGACGGCCGCAAGATCATCGTCGCGCGCGGCGCCGAGGACGACAAGGGCCAGGTGATGACCTTCGTCGAGGCCTGCCGCGCCTGGAAGAAGGTCACGGGATCGCTGCCGATCGACGTCACCTTCCTGATCGAAGGCGAGGAGGAGGTCGGCTCGAAGAATTTCGTGCCCTTCATCGAGGCCAACAAGGACGAGTTCAAGGCCGACTACGTGCTGGTCTGCGACACCGGCATGTGGGACCGCGACACGCCGGCGATCACGACCTCGCTGCGCGGCCTGCTCTATGAAGAGCTGAAAATCACCGCCGCCAATCGCGACCTGCATTCCGGCGTGTTCGGCGGCAGCGCGATGAACCCGATCCGCGTGCTGACCAAGATTTTGGGCGGGCTGTTCGACGACGACAACCGCATCACCATTCCCGGCTTCTACGATGGCGTGAAGGACACGCCGACGGACATCCTGGCCCAGTGGAAGAAACTCGATTTCACGCCCAAGACGTTCCTGGAGCCGATCGGGTTGTCGATTCCCGCCGGCGAGAAAGGCCGACTTCTGATCGAGCAGGCCTCGACGCGTCCGACCTGCGACGTCAACGGCATCTGGGGCGGCTATATCGGCGAGGGCTCCAAGACGGTGATTCCGTCGCACGCCTCGGCGAAAGTCTCGTTCCGCCTGGTCGAGGGCCAGGATCCGCAAAGGATCCGCAAGGCCTTCCGCGACTACGTGACGGCGCGGCTTCCGGGCGACTGCAAGGTCGAGTTCGGCGACCATTCCGCCGGGCCCGCCATTGCGCTCGACTGGAACATGAAGCCGCTCGCCGCCGCCAGCAAGGCGCTGACCGAGGAATGGGGCAAGGAGACCGTGCTGATGGGTTCGGGCGCCTCGATCCCGATCGTCGCCGACTTCAAGCGCACGCTCGGCCTCGACTCGCTGCTGGTCGGCTTCGGCCTCGACGACGACAACATCCACTCGCCGAACGAGAAGTACGATTTGCGCAGTTTCCAGAAGGGCATTCGTTCGTGGGCGCGAATTCTCGCTGCCCTGGCGGACGTGAAGTAGGCACGGTGTCGTAGGGTGGATTAGACTAGAGCATTTTCGGTTCTGATTGAATCAGAACCGAAGCTCTAGATTCTTGTTTTGACGCGTTTTCTTCACGCGAACCGGTGTCC
>NZ_LFJB01000070.1:0-21839 GCF_006658625.1 Bradyrhizobium sp. UNPF46 | reverse complement strand
TGATTTCTTGCCTTGATCTCGTCATCACTGTGGATACCAGCGTGGCTCATGTGTCAGCCGCGCTTGGGAAACCGACCTGGATTTTGCTACCTTTTATGCCGGACTACCGCTGGCTCCTCCACCGCGACGACAGCCCCTGGTACCCGACCGTTCGGCTCTTCAGGCAATGTGAGGATCGGGAGTATGGCAGCGTCATCGATCGCGTACGTCGAGACTTGCAAAACTTTGGCCGGCAACAACCTTGATCTGGCACAACCGACGGGCAGCGTTCGTTACTGACCCTTAGCCTTGATTGGCATCCCGACGTGATGCGCTGTTATGTCCGGAATTGGCCCGTAGCTGCCATAGTCGAGGCGAGGGATCGAAGTCTGCTTTGGACCTCTAATGGTGCAGGAACTGCAGCACTGCTTCAGGTGATGCAGCCGCCAGCGCTCCGACACAAAACCCGACGAAGCCAACCGCAGTAGCCCCGACTAATCCGTGAGATGCCCAGCCGGTCGCCGCGCCAATCACGGTGCCCAACGTAATCGTGCAAATCGCCCAGATCACATGAAGGACGGCTTTTATCGTTCTGCCCATTCGCTCAATCTACCACGGGCTCTTTCAACGGCCGTTCACAAGTTCATTAGAAGTTGTGCACTGCAATCTGAAGAGAATGAACTGAAACCTTGCCAGTATCCGCAACTGGCCCATCTGCGACCTAGCGTGCCCTCCGCTAACGGGCAGCTATCTGCCAACAAGCGGACCTCTGGCAAGCTCGCCATCCGATGCATTGTCTTGCAACTAGTTGTTCGCACCCGACGCGAGCTTCGAACATCCAGCAAATCCGCACAATCTGGGTCCTTCCCAGGCGCCCCCCGTGCGGGTGACGCGCGACCGCCCGGGTTTACCAGGCACAATTTTTCCAAACTGAGTTGTTGTTCTCGCACGGCGTCGCCCGCTGATGTGGAACAATGCGCGAGGGGTGATTGCTTTGGGCTGTAGCGAAGTAGCCCATTATCCGACCCTAAAGGCAGTTCAATCGCCTTCAGGACGCCCCGATGCCCGATACTAGTCCGCTGTATCCGCCCGATTTCCGCGCTTCGCCCATTTCACCCTCCACCCGGAAGCGACGCAGAAATCCGCGCACCGTCTCGATGCCCGAGCGCGTCGGACCGTTCGCGAGACTTGTCTTCGCCGAGATGGCCCGCCAACGAGTGACTTACGACTCGCTGGAAGAGCGCAGCGGCGTGCGTAGGGCCACGCTGAAGGCTTGGAGAAAGAAGAATCGCCCCGGCTTAGAGAGCATTGAAGCGGCCCTGGCAACGCTCGGGTTCGGCCTTGTCCCCGTCGCCACTCTTGAAGTGCTCGACCATCCCGAACTCGCGGGCGAACTCACCGCGCTAGCCCTCAAGATGCGGATGGATATCCCGCAGACCTGGGCTGCTCTGATCGACATCGGCGTCGAGCAGAAGCTTCTCCGCATGCGAGCAGACGAGCGTGCCGCCATTCTGGCCGAGCACGAATCGCGCCTCGCCGGCATCCCCGCCAACGACAATAAGAAGCGCCGCCGTAAAGCGGCTTAAGGGGTACCGAAACAGTCCCGACAGCCGCCCCCGATTTTCCCATACTCCTCCCGTTGCTTGGTCCTCCTCCACACCAAGTAACGCCATTCGCCAGCCTTGGCCGGTGTGTTTGGTAAACCAAATGCATCGGCCACTTTTTCAGATGGATGCCAATGTCTAAAGTCTATCTCTCGCGCACCCAGGCCGCAAAGCGGATCGGCCGTTGCGCGAAGACCCTCCGCAACCTCGCCAAGCGTGGCGATGGGCCCCCGTTTCTGTTGATCGGTGATCGACCTGCTTATCCGGCCGATCAGCTTCAAACCTGGATTGCGGCCGGCGGAGATGCCCAATGAGCCGCGCCAAGCTTCTCGCCGACCTTCAGGCGGCGTCCGCAGATTACGCAACGGCTCAGCGGCAGCTTGCAGAAGCACAGTTCAGTGCACGTCACGGCATGGCGCACAGCCTGACGTTTGCCGAGAGCCGCGCGCATGTTGCCTATCACCGCTGGCTGCGGGCGGGCGAGGCATATAGCGCCGTTGCACCGAAGCCCGCTCCGAAGCCGGCTATCGCGACCAAGCTCCCCCCGAAGGCATCGACCATCGCGTCGCGAGACCCCGGCGCAGAGGCCGTCGCCAACTACTGGCGGCGCTAAGTTCCACCCCTTGAGAACAATCACATGAATCTTATCCAAAAGCTGTTCGGCAAGAAGCCGATTACCTCCACCGCTATCGCCACGGAGATCGAGAAGGCGCGCGCCGAACATGGCGCTGCCCTTGCTAAGCGCGGCGCAGCGCTGGCCGGTCTCGGTTTAATGGATGATGCCGCCCATCAAAAGGCCGAAGCAGAATATGAAGTGCACCGGCGCGCTGCCGATCGCGCTGCCGCGCGCCTCGCTGATCTTGAAAAGGCGCACGCGGAAGCGCTCGCGACCGAAGCAGGGGCCGAGAAGCAAGCCGAGGCAGAACGGTTCCGTCAGCGTGTCGAGAACGCACGCAATGATGTTGAGATTCAGGCAGTTGTCTTGCTTCGCGAGTACGACGCTACGGCTGCAAAGCTCGGCGACATCATCGCCCGGCTCGGTGAGATCGATGCCGAGGCGAGCGCGGTTAACGAAGCTGGCCGACGCGCACCGGGCTTCGAGCCTGTGCGCAGCATCGACGCCGCGCACCGTCAGCATCCGGGTCGGCAAGCGAACGAACGTCGCGAGATGCAGCAGTGCTGGGTGTTCGCGAACGGGCATGCGCTTCCCGTGCGAACCAACGCTGATGGTAACGCCATCAAGGAAGAGCCGCGCTGGGTTCATCATGAACAGCGTTTCGACACCCCGCGCCTTGAGCAGCGTGAGATTGTCGTGTCGCGCACCGAGGCGCGCCCTGGCCACTATGAAGCCGGCCTGGCCGGCATCGTGCTTCCGCCGGGGTTTGCCCGTGGTGCTGCACATTGGCCGCGCAAGTCATGAGCGCGCGGGGCTTGAAGTTGATTTGAGCCATCCCGTCGAAATCGGCGGGCTGGTGTGCGAGAACGCCGCTATGTTGTGCAGAGGAAGCGCAGCTGCGACGTGACCCGTGCTGAGCTTAGTGGCTGCGACATCGAAAAATGGCGTTAGCGCGCACGCCTGATGTCGGCTTATCCGCCAATAGCGGCGCATTAGCGGACGCCGCCAGAGGTCGCAAAAGGGCCAATTACCGATGTCGAGCCCCTCTCACTAACGGACGCCGACCGCGCAAAAGCAAGATGCGATTTTCTCGGCTCCAAGTTCGTCGCAACTGACCTATCGACAAACGCGACGAATGAGCGATTTAGCAAGCGCAGAGAAAGTTTTGAAACGTTCGATCTTGCGAGCGCGGAGCGTCTCCTCAGACAGCCACAAATGAGGACCTCCCGGAGGAGGAACGCGGAGTAGTAAATAGTCGAGAATACTTGCGTTATTCTCGCCCATTCTGATCGCCGCTATCCAACCTGACTGCCATCGAACGCGGTGGCGCATACCCCAACGCACCTTGCCGTCGTAGTTGCGCCATTTTGCCAAGCCGAAGTGAACGCGCACAATCTCGTCCACCAGCAAGCTCCCACTTGACGACTCAATCGTGACACTGGCACCAGCCTTCTCAAGAAGCTCCCGAAGCTGCACAGCATGCCCGATGTTCATATCGAGCCACTGCTGGTGGGCGGTAAGATCCGTCCAGTGTTTATTGTTCTCGCGATAGTCGATTAGTCGGTAAAGGTTTTGAAGGCTACCGAAGTGCTTATAATAGGTGCCGCTGTGTGGAAGCGTCGGAGCTTGATTAATAATCTTGGCGCTGAGTTTGCCTTTCTTCAGAAGTACTTTGCGCACCCGCCGCAGCATCTCGTCTTCTGAAATCTTGACGTGCCATTCATCCATGATCTTGTTCGCGCGTATAAACGCAGCCTTATCGATAATGGGCGTGATGCAGCCCTCGCTCCTTATCCAATGCTCTTTTGGATTGTGCCTTCGCTTCGTGCCTAGTTTTTCCGTCGAACGATTGTAGACGTAGTTGCCGATGAATGCTTCGTTTTTTAGAATTGCGCCTACAAGCTTATTACTCCAGAGTCGGCCGTTATGTGTCGCCACTCCTTCCTGATTTAGTTCTTTCGCGATTTTCCATTGAGACTTTCCTCCAACAAAATCATCGAAAATCCTCTTAATGATTGCGGTTTGCTCGGTCGGTCCTGGACGTAGTTTCACTCGGTCTGTAGCCAAGCATTTGCGTTCACCGGGCTTGAGAACTCCTTTGACCTGATCGTGGTCATCCACCAAGAAACGCTCCAAGCCAAAACCGGCCGAGCCGCCCATTTTGAATCCGATCCTAGCCAACCGCGAGGTCCCAGCAAAAACCTTTGCCGATAGCTCGCGGCTGTACTCGGCCGCCATGACCCGCTTGATGTTCTTCAAAATATTGGAAAGAAGGCTTCCGTCGTTATCAAACTGCTCCGCGCAGTATGCGACCTTAACCCCCGCCTTTTTGCAGATGAACTCATAATGCGCGCTTTCGTCTGCGTCTTGAAAGCGCCCCCAACGGCTGACGTCAAAGACTAGAATATTGCCAAAATCTATCTGATCTGAGCTAACGTCAGCGATCAACTGAGTGAGGCCCATCCTGTTCTTAATCAGCAAGCCGCTTTCACCTTCATCGCGATAGGTGCGCACAATTGAGAGCCCGTGAAGCTGTGCGTAGGCAGCAATGACCACAGCTTGATTCTCAATCGAATATTTTTGGTAGTCAGTGGACATACGGACGTACTGCGCGGCCCGTTGCGCTTTTTGCGTCTGAGGTAGACTCCCCCTACGAGCAACAAGCGCGCGCTGCTCCGGCACTGCTGGCACTCCGCTGCGCGATATCGGGTTCATCTATACAGCTTTGCTGCCGGCAGCGCCACTGGAAACGCCCTCTGGCTCCATAAGCCATCAAACACGTCGGCGCGAAGGTGATGAAACTGGACCATCGGCGCTTGGTGCGAAATCGCAGGACACTAAAACTGTTCTCCGGAAATCTGTCGCGCCAACAGGCGTCTGTCGCCATCCATTGTACCGAGCGTTGGCGCGCCAGCGGTGAAGAATCCTGACAGC
Source organism: Bradyrhizobium sp. UNPF46 (assembly GCF_006658625.1). NCBI lineage: Bacteria > Pseudomonadati > Pseudomonadota > Alphaproteobacteria > Hyphomicrobiales > Nitrobacteraceae > Bradyrhizobium > Bradyrhizobium sp. UNPF46. The sequence continues at coordinate 16,706 of NZ_LFJB01000070.1, read as the reverse complement.
CGTTAGCGTGCTTAGCGTCACGAGTTGCAAAACAAGAAGGATACCTCAAACAGGAGCCCGCGAGCACACATCGTGCGGTGCACGGAAGATGCGACGCTCTATTAGAAAAGATCCTCGATCGCTTTGGCCGAACCCTTGGTGCGTGGACGGATGATGATCTCCAGATCGAGTGCGGCCAAGGCATCCGTAAGCGTGCGTATTTGTGTCGCTGGTTCGCCGGCTTCTAGCTTCGAGATGGTCGCTTGACGCGCATGCATCTTATCACCCAAGGCACCCTGGGTGAGACGTTTCATCCGGCGGTGCCGTCTAATGGCAGCACCAAGTTGCTGTGGGGAGCGGGCGATTATATCCATCGGGCAGCCAATACGCGAAAGCGTATAAAATGACATTATACGCGGATGCGCATAATGAGGGTCGATTGGTCTCTTTCTCTTCCATGTCATTCATCTATCAGTATCCGCTTTGGGTCAAAAGCACCGGTCTGAACGGCGCCCTATCACTTCCGGTGTGCCCTCGATCGCTGACCATATCTGGGCCAAGCCGGACTTCGCCATCGGGCCAAAAGGCGACCCGCCGGCGCATCACAGATTTTTCAACAAGCGCCGATGTAGCGTTGCAGCATTGGGCTGCCTGGCGGCCCACTCCAAATTACGTTCGCCATCGATCTTCACCCAGAACGTACGGGTAGGCGCATCGCTCCCATCTAGCGAGTTGAAAGTACATGATGCCCTTTCTCGAATGATGGCGCCGACGGAGTCCTGAGCTTGGTAGTCAATGAGCGCCACGTACTGAACGGGCGGGTGGCGCGCAGCTTGCTGCATGGACCGTCTGGTTGATGCGGATACGGCGCGCTCAGGCTCGGCGAAAAATTCCTCCCATGTGATCGTTCTTCTGGAGTCGTCCAGCCCGATCCGTTGATAGGTGGAGGGAACCGCCAACCGCTCCTGGATTGCCGTTTCGCAAGTCTGTACAAATTGAGAGGTGAACGGCGGATAGCCGCGGGCGTAAGCATAGCCGAGAACAGCGATGCCGAGGACTAGGAACGCTGCGACAGCATGCTTAAGCTTCATCTGTAACTCTTACAGAACTTTGCCTGCTGGTTTTGAGCGACTGGCCGGCAGGGTGCACACGCCCGACCTAACCCGAACTAAGCTAAGCGTGCATTAACGGGCCCGCACAACCCGCCAACTCAAATGTTCCATTTTGTCGCCGGCGGTTGCGACGACCATTCGGCTTTGATTTGGCTCTGGTCGATGCCCGCTTCGGGTCAAACGCAGCGGTGGACCCGAGTTGGATCGGCGTCCGGTTTGCCCCTGGCAGCCGACACAACACGAAGGGCCAACAGCGGACAATAGATCAGCTTTCCGACTTTGGCTGCCCAACCAATTTGATGCCGCCGATTTTTTCGGCAGGCGCAAGTCCTTTCATCCTGTTGAACTCTTCGCGAAACTGGTTTCCTGCTTCTGTCCATCTTCCGAAGCGAGTGTTGATGTTCTCCATCAGACCAACACTCGCGAGCGCTTCTATTGCATGTTCGCCAGCGGACATCGCGCGACTGTCCACCTCGTCGCCATATTCGTCCAAGTACTGATCGACCATCTTGACGAGCGCAATTAGCAGCTTCTGTTCGCGGTCGGTCAAAACCTCAGATTTGCTCATCGCCCATCGCCTCGCGCATTCTTTGGGTGGCCACTTTACTCTTTGCCTAGCATGTCAGCTATGGGTCATGAGCGCCGTTCGGCGGGTCAGCCGGTTGCTTCCGGTCTACCTCCATGAGCCGACCACCGGGAACGCCGCCTGGACTTCGCATTCGGGCCAAGAGCGGTCATCGCTAATCTGTTTCCATTTGAGTTCGACCCGCAATATCCTGCCGCAGGACGGCTCGGGAGCTTGAACATGCGTCGAAGGGAGTTCATTGCTGGGCTGGGGTCGGCAATAGCCTTGCCGACCGCGACGCAGGCACAGCAATCGGCGACACCGGGCATCAAAACGCCTAATACTGACTTGCCTGGGCTGTCGGCAACTGAAGCTGGAGCAGGAATGAAGAGCAGCATTACTGCGCTCGCAGCCCACAATAACGCCATATGGTGCGACGCAGTTTGCCGGGCGCACGATCGTCCTGGCGAGTTTCATGAGGCGCTTTGGTTGACCCGGCTGGGAACACCCCGCTTCTATCCCGACGCGGTGACGACGACAGGCGTAGAAGCTGCATCAGCGCAGCTTGAGGCCATCGCTGACTTGATCGCCTTAGATCGACGGCGGGAGTGGTTTGTCAAGGACAGCTTCCATTGCCTGCGCCTGGAGTCGTTTGGCTTCAAGCCATTATTCGATGCCGAATGGATCGCGATGAGTGGCGCGCGGCCTGACGTCAGGCATCATGAGCCGGGTGACCGTTCGACCATTGTGACCGACGAAGCTGAATTGAGCGCCTGGGAGCGGTCCTGGGTTGGCGAGGACGCCAAGGCGGCCGCTATACGCCCGCCGCGCGTGTTCATGCCTCGCCTGCTTGCGGACAACGACATCGTTTTTGTCTCTATCCAGGGTGAGGATGGCCGTGCGGGCGGCGGCATCCTCAATCGAGGTGCTGATGTCGTCGGCCTGTCAAATCTGTTCGGTTCTCATATGGATCGGGTCTGGCGAAGCTTGATCGCGGTGGCGGGTGAGATGTTTCCCGGCCTGCCTCTGGTCGGCTACGAGCACGGAGATGATTTGGCAGCCGCCAAGTTGGCCGGGTTCGAGACCATTGGCCCTTTGCGGATCTGGAGACTTCCTGCCACAGCGCGCTGATGACGGCTTCGGGTCAAAGGCTGCCCTCCCAGGGCTGCCTCACCTGGGTCGGCTCATCTGTTGCAAGCAGACGTTTCGGCTCTTCGAGCACAGGGCGGCAACGGGCCACTGGCGGAACCGCGGCTGGCAATTTACACAAGGTTAGCGCTCGTGGTTGTACAATCGATGGATGTCGCCTCCTCGGTGGTGGCCAAAAATCAAGCGGGAAGTAGTGCTCATGCACCCGAAGTGGCTAATCATCATCGATCTGATTGTTATGTTCTTCGGGCTTATTTCGTCTAAGTCATGGCTGTTTATACCTTGACGAGCGCTTTCCAAGACGACTTGGCCGTTTGCGCTAAGGCTCCTTAGTTGGGAGATCCCGTTCGATGAGCCAACCAACGATAGTCGCAACTCGCTATCAATGTTGGTACTCTTGGTGAATGGCGGGGGCGATGATGCTTAAGCTTTTTCGAGGCGTGAGCCTGCTTTGCCTTTGCATCGTGGGCGTTGCCGTTGTTGTAGCCCCCTTGGAGCTCGTCGCTTATCCCATATTGAAATCCATCGGGTGCAGTTTGACCGAGGAAAGGCAAGGCTTCACCTGCGGAGATGGTTGGATCGGTCTCTCCATCTCGACCGTTCTCAACCTGCCGATACTGTTCTCCGACGCGCGAGAGTTTACGTTCGGGGAACGAGCGTTCGGTCGAAGTTTCACGATCTACTTGTTCGACGCGATCTTCATTCTCGCGCTGGCATACCCTCTGCTGATACTCTTTGCGCGGAGAGGCAGTCGGCGAAGCAGCTAACGACTGCTACGGGTCATGAACGTGAAAACTCCGCGCGAGCACAATCGGTCTGCTTTTGGGCGGTTAGCGAACTAACCTCTCCTTAGCGAACCAAGCGAACGTTCCCAGCCATCCGCGCTATGTCCGGGCCTGTGAGCTACGGCAAGCCTTACCTTGTCGGCGAGAACGGCCCCGAGCTTTTCGTGCCGGGCATGTCCGGCCGAATCGAGTCGAACGACAAGCTGCGCAGCCTGACCTCTGACGGCGCGGCAGCGGTGGCGCACTCGACGACTTCGGTAACGAATAATGGGGCGGTCGCCTTCAATCCGACTTTCAACATCGCTGGCGGCGACCCGCGCGAGGTCGCCGGGCAGGTCCAGCGCGAAATGCGACGCTTCCTGGCGGAGCTGGAATCGGAGCAGCGCGGTTATTTGAGCGATTGACAATCGCGGCCGAAACTTGAGTTCCTAAAAGCGTCAAGTGATGCAAGCCCCTTGCGAGAAGCTCGGGCAAGTCATGGTTGGATTTCGAAAAGAGAACCGGTCCCCTAACCAATTCGAGCCATCGTTTTCCAAGACCTATCGAGCAGCATGAAGGTGGGATCGTCAGTCTCTGCTACGGTTCGGTCCCCTCGCCAAAATGCACGTCGCGGTTCGCTCGCTTGGTCAAGAACTCCGCCAGTCCGGGGTACGGCATCTTTTCCTTCCGCTCTTCGGACCCATACTGAACTATGACAGTGCGAAATTGAAACCCCTCTAGCGGACCGTATTCGACTGCGAACCTCCCTTCTTTGAGGCGATAAGTCCGCATGAGCGTCTGCCTGATCCGGTCCGCGATCAAGTTGGCTGCCCGAGTGAGCTCCAGCATCAAATCTTGGACTAGCGAGACGTGGAACTCGTACTTTTTGAGCATCCTTTCGTAACGTTCGGTGTCCCATACAGGATTTTGGTAGAATTTGATCGTGAATAGCCAGTCTCCGCCGCTCGTTCTCTCAACGTGCTTCCGAAAACTCTCCTGGAAGTCGCTCAAGACCCGTCGGAAATTTTGGAATGCGCTCTCCAATCCCGCGTCACCTTCGGGCCAAACACGAGTAAGAAGCCATTGGCGAAGTTTCTCGAGGTCACTATCGATCTCGACCGTCATTCTCGGTTGATCATTGGAAAGCACATAACTCGCCCACCCAAGCCAATTCTCGGTATGAGCCAAACGCTCCCATTCATCAACGATCCCTGCGTACTGCTCGTCCTGAAACTGCTTCGCTTGGTCGAATCCAAGTTGATCCCTCACCCAAGCCTCGTGCTGATCCTTCATCTCGTGGAGAGATGCAACTGTGTAAGTGCTCTCTTGATCATCAATTACCTTGTGATGGATGCGGCAGAGAAGAATCAGGTTGGAGTAGCTGTTGCGCCGCTCTATTGGCATAGTGGGATCGGCGCGCGGACCGTCATCACTTTCCGCTACGATGTGGCAATTTTCTCCAACAAGCGACGCATCGTCCGCCGTCGTCTCGTCCTCAAATAGCACCCTCCGGCAATCGGCTCTTGAACAGCGCCCAGCTGCTTTCCCCCACAGCATCTTTTGTGTTTTCAGCGAGATTGTCACTGGCAGCCCCCCTCTCTCAGCGTTCTTCAATTCCTTTTCGAGCTTCCCGATCGTTCATCCAAATATGGATGTTGACCCCGCCTCCGTCGCGGATAAATGCCTGGCACTCGATCTTCGCATTGGGAATGTCCAAATCCGCCAGCTCGCTCTTGTCCTTTAGGGCCGCACGATGACACTTCCGGGATTCAGCCTCTAAGGTCTTCACGTCGACCCTTGTGACGGCGTTCCCCGCTCTCGCTAATAGGCCGAACCACTCGTTTGGGGGAAAGCCGCTCTTGTCCCAGGTCAGCGAAACCCCGGTGAGCCGATGGGTCATGCAGCTCAGGACCATGTCGGGATTCTTGAGGAACACATTATTGCCCGAAGGCGAGTAGTGATCGAACGTCGCGTTTGTCGCTTCGGCTAGTCTAGCCGTCAGTTCCTTGCATTCTGAGCTGTTAGCACCGCCCTCAAACGTCGCAGCACGAGCAGCTGTCGCCGCGACTATGAGGGCCATAGCGACCAACAGCCTCATCAGAACGATCGGGCTGCCGCGCCGATCTTGGTCTCGAAATCCCATTTCGCGAATTGGGTACGGAACATCAGGTTGAAGACCTTCAAAGCGCATATGCCTACCTGGGCGCAACTCTTTAAACCGTGTTGAAGTTGTGTGCTATCACCCGCCAGCATCGCCACCTGCAAAGTGCCGGTATTGATGGAGGCGGGCACGACAGCACCCAGGACCCCCTTTTCATTCGGATGGGCGCCGAAGTCTATGCTGCGCTCATACATTTCCTGATAGATCTTCGAAAGAGGCTCATCATCCTTAGCGATAGCGTCTCGCACGGCCTTGTTCGAGAATTTCTTTCGAACTTCTGCCAAGTTCTCATCGCGTTGCAACCACAAGGCAGATAAGTCCGCGTCTGTCGCGATTAATCTAGCGTATCCCGCGTTCTCCAGACATGAGCGCTGCAATGGAAAGCTTTCTGTTGGTAAGCTTAGGCAAACCATCACAGAAGCCCTGAATGCATTGAACGATCGCATATATAACAACACCGGCACTATTTCAGCAGTCTTTGTCGGCTTGAGGCCCTGCCGCACCACTTCGCCGAAGATATCGTCGATTGCTGTAAGCCGTGCCGCCACAACGTTCTTATTGCCAACAACAGCTAACGAGTTGCTCCAACATTCTTCGATAAAGGGAAAAAGATCGCCGCGATGCCATTCGTCGGGACGCGCTCTATTCAAGTTGTTTGTCATAATTTGACCTCACGGAGGCGAGCCTGCCTCGTCCGAACATCAATGAAGTTGGCTTGCGCGTTAAGACGGCTCGTGGCGCCACATTCGAAAGACAGAATGACGATGGTTGCACTGAACGCAATTTCGAGAGCGGTCAGTCGTCTAGTGGGCATCGCTGTTCTTCCACTGCTGTCCTTCCAGCGCAAATTTCAGGAGCTTGGCAGCAGATACAAATGTGTCGGCGTCATCCGTAGCTTGAAGCGTCGCCCCGAAGCCGGACTGCAATTGCTTTGCGAGCGACCGACGCTCTTTGCTATCGATGATGAGTCTGTCCACCTTGCCTTGAGCGTTCACTTTAGCTGCGTCCACCAGACAGAGAAACGCTCCTGTAGCTATTGTAAAGGTGGTGCGGTCAACCTGCTCCAGCTCCGCGCTAATCTCTGGCACACGGGCAGATATTCTTCCGTAGTCCACGCCGGGCTTTGGCCCGCTTATTAGCTCTTGGGCTGCGCCAACCAACTCCGCGTGCTTCGACCACCTCAATTCATTCACATCGTGGAGCCCATTGGCGAAGGCGTCGCAGGGCGCGCCCGGCTTTATATCTTTGAGCATTCTCATGCTTATCGAAGTATGCATCTTGTATCGCGTGCCGACGCGTACCATCGTTGCGAGCTTTTGGTCGGCGCTCGGCGATTCAGCCAACTCCCTCGACGCCTGCTCACGAAGCTCATGTAATTCGATGAGTTCGCGGACGTATTCGCGAAAGAATGCAATTCTTGGATTGATCTGGTCGGAAGCTGCATGGATAGGCTCGCCGAAAACTAACAATGCGACGGCAGCAAATATCCCCAGCCCGCCTAGCCTACTAACAGCCATCGCGCTTCCCCCAAGCATACTACACGCTTGACTTGATTAGAACGAAGTGAGAACATTGCCAAGCCCTGTCGCTTGGTTTTCCCCATGCCTGAAGTCGCTGCCCCGAACCTGCAATCCGACGCGCAGGCCCTGGAAGCTGCCGCCGATCAGGCGATAGCGGCTTGCGGTGGTGACCCACGCGAAGCGGTGAAGGCGCTGTTGATTGCCAACGAGTTCTTGGAGCGAGAGATGACAGAGCGAGTATCTCGCGGGTACATTCGCGGCGTGAAGCATGGCAGGTTCAACACTTATTCTGGATAGCCGGGACGCATAAGTGCCAATGGCAGAATCGGGGATCACCGCTGCGGCTCCGTCTACGCTACCTGCTCCGCTTCCGGTGACGCTTAGCGGCTTCGAAAGCGATGAGGCAGCACGCACATTTGCTGGGAAGCTGCAAGCCTACCTCCATGTCATCGGACAGTACTTGGATTTGGAACGTTTGGATGCCGTGAGCGTCGCCTACAATTATCCCGAGGCGCTAGCAAACGTTGACAGGGGTCTTGGAGGAACCGCGACCCTCACCGCAACGTCGGCGTCCTACGGCCTAGGCGTTGCAATGACACCAGCAGTACTTCGGAACGGGGTTGTCAAAGCTCATATGGTCTACGATGCCAACGTTGTACGTGGCATCGAGGCTGATGAGATAAATCGGGAGCTTTTTCACCTCATCGCGCATGAATGCGGCCACGTTCACGACCTAAAAGCTCGCGATGAAGCGTTCCCGAATGTATTGATGCAGACGCGTTATTCAAACCTTCGGCGTAATGTTCTTGGTAGCACCGCTGCCGCATGCTGGGACGAATACGCTGCGAGTTACTTCAGCGCGCAATTTTCCATCGATGAAACGGCGGACAATTTAGCGGAACTCTTCATCGGTGCAGCTCGCGACGCGCGAGAACACGCCAACGAATCGATTAAGCGCTACAGGCGGCACGGTGACATTCGTTTAGTTGTCAGCGAAGTCGGAGCAGAATACGGAAACACCCTCAAATTCGCGGCGTATTTGTTGGGTCAGCTTCACGGCCTTGGAATGAGACTTGCTGACCATAAAGCGGCTAACGATTTTGTTGCCGGTCATTGGTGCGCCGAGTTTGTAAATCGTCTGGACGTCGCGCTGACGACTCTCATGGCTCGCTACGGTGAATGGTCCGACATCACAGAATTTTCCATCTTGGAGACCATTGCCGACGATCTTTTGAAAGACGGTGGGGTCACGGTCACCGAAATATCGGATGAGGAAGTGTACGCTCAGATACCGTTTACAGCGGAAACGATGCCCGGATAATTTCGCCCGCAGCGTTTAGCTTGAGGGAGACTAGAACAGCTTGAGTCGCCGCTGCGCCGAATTAACATCCATCTCATGAGCAAAGCAGATACCCGCTCCCCGACCCTCAACACCGCCTTCTTGCTTATGGCGCAGTACGGCGGCAAAGCCATTATCCCGGTCGAGGAATTGTGCCGCGACTACTTCTCGCATCTCGATCCGGCGAAGTTCATCCGCAAGGTTGGCGCAGGCGAAATCATGATCCCGCTAGTGCGCATGGAAGCGAGTCAGAAGTGCGCCAAGGGCGTCCACCTTCAGGATTTGGCCGATTACCTCGACGCCCGGCGCGCCGCCGCGCTTAAGGAATGTCGTCAGCTTGCGAGCTAGGTACGACGAAAATACTACATCGCACATCTGCTCTTTTACGAACGCTGCAAAAGTCACTGTCCCGCAAGGACTTTTTGATTCGTCAGCGTTCAGTCGGTCCAGTCCATCATGGGCGCCACGGAAACGCGATAGTTTTGATATTTCAATAAGTTGCCCTATTCTTTCAATGGACTGGAGCGTGAACCAGGTGCACACGTGTGCACTTAAACTAGCCCAAATTGCACACGTTTGTACCGCATTTGATCTCCCGGTGCACACGTAGCGCACACGAAATCGGGGTGGAGTGCACACGCAATGCCGACGTTTACAAAACTCAGATCGGGAAGATGGCGCGTTCAGGTCAGGCGGAAAAACGAGTACATCGCAAACACGTTCGTGCGACGGCGCGATGCTGAAGAATGGGCGCTTGATGTGGAGCGCTCTATCGATCGCAGCGCCCCAATTCGACGTTCCCGGCCTTTTGAGCAGCCTCGTTTTTTTCCGATTTGATCACCCTGCATCTCGACGATCTTGCCCAGGTCGGCAAGCCCGTACGACGACCCAAGTCGATGGTGCTCAAGGCCCTCAAGATCTCGCTTGGACGGACAAACCTCAAAGAGCTGACCTGGGAGAGATTGATTGAGTTCGGGCGAAAGCGAGCTGCTCAAGGCGCTGAAGCGGCGACCCTTGCGATCGATTTCTCATTCATCCGAACGATCCTACTTCACGCTGCCGCAATCCACGGCATTAACGTTTCAGTCGAGAACGTACAGCTGGCCAGAGCTGCGCTAAGACATCTGGATCTCGTCGGAAAGTGAAACGAGCGAGACCGGCGCCCTAGCCAAGACGAACTCGATCGACTGATCGGATACACCGAATCCAACGCTCAACAATATCTACCACTCGGTAGAATTGTTCGCTTTGCTGTGGCGACAGCAATGCGCCAAGCTGAGATCTGCCGCTCGTCGGCGACGATCGGAACGATGCGCGGGCCGAGCGATCCAAGCGATGCGAGCCAATCGGCGGTTTCGACCGCGCCCCGATCGGCGTTGACGGCCTTGCGTGGCGGATCGATGTGTACGGCCATGCGTCGGGCTCCCAGAAAGCCCGCACTTGGTAGCATCGGGTGCTGTGGCACGTGCTGCTGAGTACGGCCGCGTTCCGACGGATTGCCCGGCTCCGGAGGGACGCCGAGGCTCGCATCGCAGCATTCCCTGCTGTTGGTCTAATCAGGCGAGCGATCGAGCCGTGGGCCGCCTGACAGGTGCTTCCGCTTGGTCACGGCGCAACATGCCGCATCACTGAGCGCTCACGCCGCAGGAGCAGGCATCTTGTCGCAGATCAGCGAACTCGACGGCTCGCCGCGACTAGTGACCTGACCTTTCAAAACAGCTAACCTCGGTTAGCAGCAGGATCTGCATCAGGCTTGACCGACTTGACGAATTGGCAGGATTGAAATGCCGCCCGAGACCGAGTTCGATCGCAATTTTGCGCGAATGGATCTGCCCGATCTTCGGATCAACTATGATCCGGTCGATCCGGATCAGTTCGATCGTCCCGTCACTTCATTCTGTCTCGAAACCAGCAAAGACAACGACGACCTGCCGCTGCACTCACACCGCAAAGGCCAATTGGTCGTCGCATCTCATGGCTCGGTGATGTGCCGGGCGCCTGGCGGCTTGTGGATCGTACCTCCGCAAGGCGCGGTATGGATCCCGGCCGGCGTGCAGCACAGCAATTGCGTGGCCGATTTCGGCAAACTCTACACCGTGTTCATCGATCCACAGGTCAGCATGCTGCCGCGGACCTGCTGCACGCTGATGATCACGTCGCTCGTGCGCGAATTGATCCACCGCCTCTCGGTGTTCCCGCCGCTCTATCCGCTGGAAGGACCGACCAGCCGTCTCGGCCGGGTTTTACTCGACGAACTCGTGCAGATGTCGACGACGGATGAAATGTATCTGCCGATCTCCCCCGACGCCCGTCTTCAACACCTCGCGACCTCCTTGTTGAATAATCCGGGCGACCGCAGCACGATGGACGAAGTCGCCTCGCGCTACGCGATGAGCGAGAGTACGTTCGCACGCTTCATCGCCAAGGAAACAGGGATGACCTTCGGGCGCTGGCGCCAGCGTCTCCACATACTGATCGCCATGCAACGCCTCACGGCGGGCAGTTCGGTCCAGGCCGTATCGCTGGAACTGGGCTACGAAACGCCCAGCGCGTTCATCACGATGTTCAAGAAGACAATGGGAAAGAGCCCCCGCCGCTTCCTTGCCGAGCGGTCACGCCTGATCAATTCGGATAGTTTGCCCTAGCTCGCACGTCCCTGCCCGACATTTGACGACCGCGACCCCACGACGCTTTCGCGGGGCCGCACGTAACGACGTCAGCGTTTGCTGTAAGGCGCAAGCGGATACTCGAGCGACGCTTCCGCAATGGCCTTTGGAGCCACCACCCGCGGCCTGCCTTTCAAACCCTGCAGCATCACCATCGAACAGTGGATGTTCTGACCGGTCTCGTCGAAGCTGGTATTGTCGCCGTACATCAGGATCGGCTTCATGTCGGTCGTCTTGAGCGCGCCGCGAATCGCCACCGACTCCGGCGACGCCGCCCGCGTCACGGCGTCTGCGACGATCTGCACCGCCTCGAACGCGCAGCCCGCATTGGCATCGAACCAGTCGTTCGGGTAGTCGGCCGCGAACATCTTCATGATCCTGTCGGTCTCGGCGCCCTTGGGATTGAGCCACAACGCCGACAGAACCGGACCGTCACCGTACTTTCCGAGCGCGTCGTGATACGCCTTGTCCGACACGCCGTTGGAGTTGGGCGAAAACACCATCTTGGGATCCCAGCCCTGCTTGATGCATTCGCGCGCGATCATGATCGCGTCGTTGACGCGCGTGACCGAGATCAAAGCATCGGCACCCGACGCTTTCGCCTTGGCGACCTCTACCGACAGATCCTTGGCCTTCTCGTCATAAGCAACGTACTGCGCGATCTTAAGCGGAACACCCACTTCCTTCCACGCCTGATCGATGCTGGCCGCCGTCGACTTTCCCATCGTGTTGTTGAGATGGAGAACGACGGCGCTGCTCGGCGGATCCTTCAGCGTGCCGAGCACGGACTTCAGCTCGGTCAGCGATTGCCGCACGATGGTCAGCGACGTGGGGTAATAGCGGAACACTTGGGTGAAGCCTTGCGAAGTCACCTGGGTGGCGCTCGCGATGTGGACCACCATCGGCACCTTGGCGGCCTCGCAGGCCTGCAGCGCCGAAATGGTGGCGCCGGAATCCCACGCGCCGATCAGCACGCTGCAGCCCTGCCGGATCAGGCTCTCGGCGGCAATCCGGCCGTTCTCCGGACGGCTTTGCGTATCGGCGTGAACGATCTCGATGTCGAGGCCGAACTTCTCACGCGCGAATTTGGCGCCGAGATCGATGCCGCGCACGCAGGCCTGACCGGGAAACGCCAGCACGCCGCTACTGGGCATGATCGCTCCGACCTTCACCTTCGTGTTCGCCGCAAACGATGGCTTTGATACCAGGCCTGCCGCAATTCCCAATCCGCTTCCGACAATCGTTCGCCGCGTGATTCCGCTTCGCTTGGTCATCTCGATGTCCTGTTGCTGAAGGAGTGAACTTCATCTTGACTAATAGCTTCGTAGGTTTGGGGAGCGACCGCCGACGTCAAAGGCCCATCTCGGCCTTGATCAGTTTTTCCTCGGTCTCGTCGTAGAGCGACGCGATCAGCGACTGATAGCGCTCGTTGATCTGCTTGCGACGCTTCTTCCGCGTCGGCGTCATCACGCCGTTCTCGAGCGACAGCTCCTCCGGCAGAATGCGGAACGCCTTGATCTGCTCGGCTCGCGCCAGCCTTCCGTTGGCCTTGCCGATCTCCGCCTCGATCAGCCGGTTGACGATCTCGGAGGCTGCCAGGTCGGCGTAACTCGCGATCTTGTCGTCGCGCGACTTCGCCCAGTCCATTGTGGCGGTGGCATCCACTTCGATCAGGGCGGTGAGATATTTTCGCCCCTCGCCGATGACTGCCGCCTCGGAGATGAAGGGGCTGTGCCTCAGCTCGTTCTCGATCTGAGTTGGGCTGATCGATTTGCCGTTCGACGTGTTGATGATCTCCTTCTTACGGTCGACCAGCTTGAAGATTCCTTCCGGCGACACTTCGACAATGTCGCCGGTGTAGAGCCAGCCGTCGCGCAGCGCCGTTTTCGTCTCGTCCGGCTTGTTCCAATAGCCCGCGAACAATCCCGGTCCACGGACGATCATCTCGCCGTCCTGGAGCACGGCGGTTTCCCAGGCCGGATCCGGCAACGGGACCCCGACGTTGCCGGCCTTCGGCCACTCCGCCATCTGCACCAGATTGGCACCGACCAATTCGGTCTGGCCGTAGCACTCCTTGAGCTGCAAGCCCCACAGCTGCCACAGCGACATCAGCTCGGACGGCATCGCCGCCGACGAGGTGAACGCGACCTTCAGCTCGTCGAAACCGACCTCCGCAAGCAGCGGCAGGAACACTTGCTCGCGGCAGGCCGCGAACAGTTTCGAGACGAAGGCATCTTCGTGGCCGCGCTGACGGTCCTCGAGCGCCCTGCGCGCGATCGTCATGGCGAGCGCGTAGTTCTGATCTCCCGCACCGCCGGCGGGATGCACCTTGCTGAGAATTTGCGTCGCAAAACGCTGGTAGAACCGCGGCGGCGCCATGTAGTAGGTCGGCTTCACCTCTTTGATCGTCTGAGCGAAGTCCGCGGTCGTCTCGCCGAAATACGGAACTGCGTCGGCGATCAGCGGCAACGTCGTCGCCTGCCCGCGCGCGACGGTGTGCGACATCGGCAAATGCACGACCACCCGGTGTTCCTCTTCGCGCATGCTGGGGCCGAACAGGGTAATGCAATGAACGCCGGCGAGAATGGAAAGGTGCGTCAGCATCGCGCCTTTGGGGTTTCCGGTGGTCCCGGACGTATAGCCGATGCTGACGACATCGGACGCCTTTGCTGTCGCGCTCTCCTTCTGCAGATAATCATGCGCATCGACATCGCGTGCTCCGACAAAGTCGGCCTGCGACTTGATCGACGCCGTGGCCTCGCCGGTCCAATCCGGGTCGAGCACGATGATACCGCGGAGCTGCTCGGCCCGACCGGAGGCGATCACGATGCGAAGCTGCTGCTCCCCGCCGACGAACGCGAACTTCGCGCCTGAATCCGTGAAGCAGTAAGCCACTTCTTCGGGTGACGAGGTGAAGTACACGCCCACCATGACGCCGCCAGCGCACATCGTGGCCATGTCGGCGATCAGCCATTCCTCGGACGAATCGCCCATGATCGCGACCCGATCGCCGCGCTCGAGACCAGCACACCGCAGCGCGCTGGCCAGGTTGACAACACGCTGCGCATAGGCGCCCCACGTCATGGCGGTCCAGGCGCCCTGACGCTTTTGTTGCAAGGCGATCTTGTCGGGCCGCTCCGCGAGTCGCGCAGCTAAAAGTTGCGCGACGGTCGTATCGGCCAACTGGGCGCCGGATGTAATCGCAGCGACGCTCATCTCAGCGCTCCGCGAAACGCTTGCGCTTGGCCGCGAAGGCGGCAACCGCCTCGGCCCGCTCGGGCGACTTGAAGGTCAACATCTCCAGTGCCGCAGAGGTGTCGAGCAGCAGGTGGGCGTACTGCTTGATGATCTTGTTGACGCTGTACTTGGTCCACACGATCGATTCCTTCGGCCCGCTTGCCAGCAGTTCGGCGTATTCGATCGCGGCATCGAGAACGTTGCCGTCCGCGACCACCTCGTTGATCATGCCGATAGCAGCCGCTTTCTCGGCGGAGATGAATTCGCCGGTCATCAGATAGTGCTTCGCGCGCACCGGCCCCATCAGCAGCGGCCAGATCACCGCGCCGCCATCGCCCGCGACGACGCCGGCATTGACGTGCGTGTCGGCGAAACGAGCTGTCGAACTCGCATAGATCACGTCGCAGAACAGCGCGAGCGTGGCACCCAGGCCGACCGCGACACCGTTGACGGCCGCGACGATCGGCACCTCGACTTCCAGCATGTTGCGGATGAGGTGGCGACCGCTGCGCGTCGGGGACGGCAAGGTTCCCTTATCCAGCGACTTCTGATCGCCACCGGAGCAAAATCCGCGGCCCGCGCCGGTGAGAACGATCGCGTTGACAGAACTGTCGTGATCCAGCTTGACGAAGACGTCTTCGAGCTCCTCGTGCATCTCCCAGTTGATCGCGTTGAGGACCTCCGGTCGATTCATCGTGACGATCGCGACGCCGGTGGCGCGCCGTTCGACGATCAGGTACTTGTAGCCGTATTGCGACATTGATTTCACCGTTGGATTACTTGTTCTTGGTCCGCATCAGCCGGATCTGACCGAGGATCTCCTCGGTCGGCCGCACGACGTTGTTTCTGTCGTTGAAATGCGGGATGACGTAGCGACCGACCATGTCGATCGCCTCCATGATCTTTTCGTGCGGG
Organism: Bradyrhizobium sp. UNPF46; assembly: GCF_006658625.1. NCBI lineage: Bacteria > Pseudomonadati > Pseudomonadota > Alphaproteobacteria > Hyphomicrobiales > Nitrobacteraceae > Bradyrhizobium > Bradyrhizobium sp. UNPF46. The sequence continues at coordinate 1,299 of NZ_LFJB01000070.1, read as the reverse complement.
ACGGAGTCCATGTGCAGCAGCACCTCGTCGATCCCCATGGCCTCGAACTTCTCGATCTGACGAATGACCGTATCGGGGCTGCCGCACACCGTCGTGGCCGACTCGTTGACCAGATAGTCCCAGTCGTTGGCGGCACGCTCCATCGACGGCACGCTCTCTCCCATGTACTTGTAGTCGTCGGCAATCGCCGCGAGACGCGGATAGGCATCGGTCGAGATCTTGGCATAGTGCATCAGCGGGCCGGCATAATCCGCCTTGGCCTGCTCGTCCGTTTTACCGATGCCGATGAACAGCGGAATGCCGATACGCGGACGTTGCAACGGTCCCTCCTCGTCGCGCTTCCAGTTTGTTTGATAGGCGCCGATCAGCTTCTGCTGAGCTTCCCAGCCCTGATAGATGTTGCTGCTCATCACGGCGAAGCCCTGCGAGGCAGCCCAGACATGACTGCGCTCGCTGGTCGCCGCGATCCCGATCACCGGGTGCGGCTTCTGCAGCGGCTTTGGAACCAGCTGGCGCGGAGGGATCTGGTAGTACTTGCCGTCAAACGTGAAAATGTCCTGGCTCATCGCCGTTTTCAGCAGCGCCAGACCTTCTTCCATCTGAGCCAGCGTTTCGTTCGGATCGACGTTGAACGCCCGCATCGCGATGGTGGTGTTGGCGCGACCGCCGTAGAATTCCATGCGGCCGTTGGACAGGATGTCGGTCACCGCAAGCCGCTCGGCCGAACGCAGGGCGTGGTTGATGCGCTGCGGCATCAGCGTCACCGCCGCGCGCAGCTTGACGCGCGACGTCACCGCGGCCAGATAGCCGAACACCACTTCGGGCGCTGAGCTCGAAATCCCACCCAGTGCCACGTGCTGCTCAGAGAGCGCGACACAGTCGAAGCCGACCTTCTCGGCCAGGCGGACTTCGTCGACCAGTTCGTGAAGCCTGCGCGAGTAACTGTGGCCGACCTGGGTTTCCTGTTCAGACCAGAACCCGAACGTAAGTGCCATGTCTCAATCCTCTTAGCTTTCGAGATGCCAGAGGGTTTCATAGGCGGGGCGATATTTTCGCCCGAAAGCCGCGTTGCGTAGTCAAGCTTTCCGAATTTTATGCTGCCAGTATCCGCAACATGGCAGACGCCGCGCGAACCTTCGCCGCGCGGCGGACGGACTGACCGTCAACGGCGGGCGCCGGCGACTCCGGCCTCGCTATCGAAGGTCTTGATCAGCAACTCGGCAACCGCCGCGAGGCACGCTTCGCCGATGTTGTGGCTCGAGCCGAACGGACTTCCGATCACGCCGTTATGCGAAGCCG